>JAYSWI010000291.1:0-18252 GCA_043718125.1 Flavobacteriales bacterium | reverse complement strand
TGAAATAGTGTTGAAGCCAGCTCGCCCAATTACCAAATCCATGTCCGCAACGTAATCCACCATCAAATCCGAAAACGGAATGCTTCTAATATTTTCTTGTTCAGTTGCAAATTTTTCCGAAACAAAAAAAAGGAATTCGTTTAACGGCCGTAACGTAAGTAGTGCTTTGCGGATGGACCCCGTGAGCACTCCTGCCCCGCTATCCATTATCAGCACTTTGAATTTGTCTTTTGAATTTGTCACTTTATGTTCTATTCCAGCACGCAGAATCAAAGGCACTTCAAGGGCTTTGCCTTTGTAATGATGTATTATTTCTTCGGGTGTAAATGGCGGGAAATAAAGCCGTGTTGCTTTGGCAGCAAGCTGCATGAAATGAGCGATTACATCGGTATGAACTGCTGGTGGATATAGCTTGGAGAAGAACCAATCCCAAGTGAAATGGGCTACACCGAAGGAAGGAATTTTTTTTTGCGCAGCCACACCAAAAGCTTCATAAACGAAATCGGAAACAATAAAATCGCAACTCAAATCTTCAATATCCTTTTTGATAAAAGCGTCCGATATGTTGAGGTAATCTTTAAATCGCGTCCTTATTTTTTCGAGGTCTGGAGAGCCATTGGGCTTCTTATCCCATGTGATATTGTTGTAACGCTCTATGATGGTAACGCCCTCTATAAACCGTGAAGCAGCCTCTGCTTGAATCTTGGTTTGCACCTCCACTTGCAGCCCTGACATTGTTCTGCGCAACTCTTCCACCACTGCGCGTTGGCGCACAATGTGTCCAAAACCTTCGTCAGACAAATAAATTTTACAACGGGTCATAAGGCAACAAAGACCTTCTGTTAATGTTCGTTAGTTGGTGGCCAAATGTAGATGAAGCTAGGAGGTGCAGGTTGCTTTCAGGCCAGTGTCATTTTGCCGTCCAAATATTTTTAGAGCCTTCAACACGCCACTGTTTGCAATGACATGGGCAGAACTCTTCAATTGCGCCCGAAAAAAATATTTTTGAAGTTCTTGTTCAACCAAGTTAAAAAGGATTTTATGCAGCGTATTTTTTTTATAGTATTTGTTTTTTTATCCTCTGGTGCAAGCGCTTTAGCAGAGAGCGCCACTACCCGCAAGCAGTACATCGAGAATTGGAAGGACGAAGCCATATATCAGATGGTGACCAACAAGATACCTGCTAGCATCACGCTTGCACAAGGCATTTTGGAAAGTGGCGATGGCAACAGCCGACTAGCGCGCGAGGGCAACAATCATTTCGGTATTAAGTGCCACACAGACTGGAAAGGAAAAAAAATAATAGAAGATGACGAGACCAAAGGAGAGTGTTTTCGCAAGTACAATAATGCGAGAGAATCTTACGAAGATCATTCTCTATTTTTATCAAGAACGCGTTACGAATCGCTTTTCAAATTGGAAATAGATAATTACAAGGGATGGGCAAAGGGTTTGAAAGAATGCGGATATGCCACCAATCCCAAGTATCCTGATTTACTGATAAAAATAATTGAAGAATTTGAATTGGCGCAATACGACAAGCTAGGCAAGGACTGCATAAAACAAAACAAGATTCCAAAAAGAACAACAGGCGAAACAGATGTAACACCCATTTTAGAATCGAAAAAAAAATCGCGAGAAAAAGTTAAAAGCAATTCGCGTTCAAAGGATGATAGAAACACAATCAATATTAATAGCAGCCGTGAGATTAAACGAAGTGAGAGAAACATTAAATACGTTGTTGTGCAGAAATCGGAAACAATAAAATCCATCGCAGATGAATTGGGGATGAACCCGTGGCAAATTATCAGATACAATGATTTGAGTGAAAACGGAGCACTGCAAGAAGGGCAGATGATATACACACAGCCCAAACGAAACAAGGGAAGTCAAGATAATTACATTGTAAAAAAAGGAGATACACTTTGGAGCATATCGCAAGAAGAAGGTTTGAAATTAAAAAAATTGAAAACGTATAATTCTCTTGTTGATGCTCAAGAAATAAAAGTTGGACAACAATTGAAGTTGAGAAAATAATTCTAATAAAAATGGAGTCAAAGGTCAATTTTCATCTTGTGCTATTTTTCGGAAACAATTATTCTTAAGATTTTTCTGAAAATGAAAATTCAATTTTGCATAAGAGCAATGTTGGCAACAACGATACTGGCAAGTTGCACCAACCGTGCTGAACGAGCAGCGGAATACAACGATTCGGTTATCAACTACCAGAAACAAATCATCAATGCTTTTGATGTGATGGACAGCACCATTCGCGACACAACCGCCAATCAAGATCAATTGGAGTATGCCTACGCCAAGCTCCAAAGCCATGTGAAAGGTGGTATTTTGGGGCTGGATAGCGTAGGTTCTTTTCAGAAAGATCCATCACTCCAATTGGCCGCGAAGCAATTGTTTAGGAGTTACGAATCCATAATAAAATCGGAATACCAAAAACTTGTTGATATCAAATTGCTACCACTTTCGGAAATAAGCCAAGCCATATCCGATAGCTGCAATGTGGTACAAACTCGCATTTATTCTATATCTAAAGTATCTCAAGATAAATTTCTACGTACACAAATTGAATTCGGAAAAAAATACCACCTAGAATTTGAATAATAAAACATGAAAAAAATAATTGTCTTCGTTTCCATTCTTATCAGTTTGACGCAAGTTCTTGTTGCGCAACGTGGCATGTTGGACAACCACATTGGTGTTCGTTTCGGACTTGGTTCCGGTGTCACGTTTCAACATCGATTTACAGATGCAAAATATGTGGAATTGATTGCACTTGGCCGATATGGAGGACTAAGTTTTACGGCACTTTACGAACTGCACCATCCATTTTTCGATGTCAAAAGCATCAAATGGTACCTTGGTGCTGGTGGTCACGTTGGGCTATATTCTGACCGCGCCCGAAATTTTGAAAATGAAATAGGCAACAGCATTACTTTAGGTGTTGACGGCATTCTTGGCCTTGAGTATTTCTTCCGTGATTTCCCCTTGCAACTTTCTGTTGATTGGAAACCTGCATTTAATCTGTTTTCGACCACACATTCCTTTAACGAATGGGACAATGGCGCAATGAGTGTGAGATATAGATTCTGAACCTCATGGCTTGCAAAATGCGATGTCACTGAATAGCACATTCATTTCTTTTAGCCGTTTTTACAAAAGTCGAAGTATCCTAAACCGAGTTGCCCCCTTTTTTTTTCGCTCTTGTTTTATTTCCAAAACATGTCATGGAAGTCTATTAGGAAAGGGCTGTTCATCTTCAATGATCAAGAATTTCTTCACAAATATTTCTTCTAAATTTATATTATTCTAAAAAGCACTCCAACTTTCAACTCTTACATTCGCCCCATGTTGTTAGAAGTTTTGAAATCAAAAATTCATCGTATCACCTGCACAGAAGCCAATCTCAACTACATCGGAAGCATTACGCTCGACCCCGATTTGATGGAAGCTGCGGATATGATTGAGGGAGAAAAAGTGCAAGTGCTCAATTGTATGAATGGCGAAAGGTTGGAGACATATATCATTACAGGTGAGCGCGGAAGTGGCGTTTGCTGTTTGAATGGCCCTGCCGCCCGCAGAGTAGAACCCGGTGACGTTGTTATTGTAGTCACTTACGCCCAGATGACACGCGAAGAAGCTCTGATTTACAAGCCGTCCATCGTGTTTCCTGATACAGCAACCAACAGACTCAGAAAATAGAACACCAGTATCAAACAAGAAATGAATAATCCTTGTTGTAAAGATTCAATTCCATTTCAATTTTTAATTTCATTTTGAACCTTCGTAAAATCATTATATATCTCCTTTTTCTTGGCCTAGCGGTAAGCATGATGTGGTATTTGTATAAAGACATCAGTTGGGAAAATGATGTAAAACCAAGCCTGCGCAATGCCAATTGGTTTTGGATATTTATTTCATTCGCTTTGGGTTATGGCGCCACCGTCTTTCGAGGATTGCGATGGAATTTGATGCTTGAGCCAATGGGATATAAAGCAGGTTGGTGGACCAGCATTCACAGTGTAGCATTCGGTTATTGCATGAACAATCTTATACCGCGCAGTGGCGAGTTGGCGCGATGCACATTGCTCAACCGTGCTGAGAAAATACCGGTGGACAAACTCATAGGCACTGTAATTCTTGAGCGAATTGTGGACCTTTTGCTGCTTTGTTTTTTGATGCTGTTGGCCTTTGTTGTTAAGGCCGATGCCCTAAAAGCATTACTTGCCAACGCCAATTCAACAAGTGCTAATGGCGAGGAAAGTCATTTGATGACGTATTTACTTTTAGCCTGCTTATTGGGCGTCATTGGATTTATCGTTATGGTGAAATACTTTCAACATTTAGCTCCAATAAAAAAAATTGTCATCTTCATGAAAGGCATGTCAGAAGGAGCGAAAAGTATTTTCAAAATCAAAAAGCAACTGTTGTTTTGGTTCTATTCATTTGGAATTTGGACCTTGTGGTTGTTGATGGCCTATTTCTCCATGAGCTCTTTGAAAGAGACCGCTCACCTCACTTTTAGCGATACTATTTTCTTTACAGCCGCTGGTAGTTTAGGAATGATTGTTCCAACCCCCGGTGGTGCCGGTGCGTTTCATGGCATCGCTGTACTTGCCTTTATAGCATTGGGCTACAATGGCGAAGCGGGAAGAATTTACGCACTCATTTCTTGGTCGTTGAAAACTACATTGGATATCATAATTGGTGCGTTAGGTTTTGTTTTGGTTACCTCCAAAAAAATAAAAGTGTGATACTTTGTAAAAACACTGAGGAACTAAAAACCCTTGTTCAACAATGGAAAGTTGAACAAGAAAAAGTAGTTTTTACCAATGGTGTATTTGATATACTACATGCCGGTCATGTGGACTATTTACAAAAAGCAAAAGCACTTGGCGACAAACTTATTGTAGCAATCAATGACGACCTTTCAGTAAGAAAATTAGATAAAGGAACGGAAAGACCGATCCATTCTGAACAAGCCAGAGCGAGTGTTGTAGTCGCCTTGCGATCTGTTGATGCAGTCATTATTTTCTCAGAGGAAACGCCACTAGAAGTAATCAATTCAATACTTCCTGATGTTTTGGTAAAAGGCGGTGATTATGATCCTGCAGAAAAAAATGAATCCGTTAAGACATATATCGTTGGCTCGAAGGAAGTGATGATCAATGGAGGAATCGTTTGCACCATACCTTTATTAGATGGGTTTTCTACCACTAGCATTGTCAACAAACTGAGACAATAAATACTTTCAGCTTCTGCCTTTCACTTGAACAAAATCCTGTTCAAAGAAGCACGTTTCCACAACATACAAGCAAAGCGCGAACAATAAATTCGCGTTACTTCACAATCCTATGTACAAACGTATTCTCATATATACTTTGCTAATAGCAGCAGTTGCAACCATTGTTTTTTTGTATTTTAAACTTACCAAAACCGAGGGCCAATACTCCAATTCATTAAACGCCATTCCTGCCAACTATTCGCTCATTTTGGAATTGAATAATATTGATCAGGATGCTGATGAAATGAATCTATTGCTGCAACTGTCAATGAACGAAAACGCAATAGGTGAGGTGTCATTCAACCCACTGAAAAATTGGCCGTCCGTTTGGCAAGAATTGATGAAATTATCCACTTATCAGCCTGCTTGGACTGAGCTGAAGAAGCACTCTAAAATCGTATTCGCAAGCGGAGAACAGTTTCGAAGTGATACATGGTTAATGTGTATTGGACTCTCTGTTGGTACGTCACAATCGTTCGCTGATGATCTCATGTTTGTTTGGAAACCAGAATCGAAATTCGAACAGCGTGATTTCAAAAACCGCACAATCATGCACAACGAAAAACTACAATATTGCATTTTGAATGACTGTTTGATTGTCACTTCCTCCGCTTCACTGATGGAGGACGCCATCATTCAAAATCAAAAAAACGATCTACTCATTCACGATATACAATTTACCAAAATTTATGACGTAAAAAGTTCAGATGCCTCTTTTCATATACTGTCAAAAATGGAAAATGGAAATTGGATTCAACTTGATCCCGTTGCTCGCAATGGACAATGGAACCTTTGTGGATACGCAACTAAAATGGACTCAACAGTGCATTCATTTCAACTCTGTGGCGATGGAAAAAAAACAAATATCGCAACTCAATTGCCGGCAACCACAACTGTGCTGGATGTGTATTCCTACACTGATTTTGAAACGGGTTGGAAAAAGCAAGAAGCATTTTTTTCGACATCAAATTCCTCTAAATATTGGAGTCAGGCTTGGCAAGATTTGGGAGACAGTTGCAAATGCGATTTGAATGAGATGATGCTTTCTTGGCGGGGCGGTGAAAGTGGATGTGCCATTATCGCAAACGATGACAGCACCACTTCCGAAATTTTATTTTATGAAGTAAAGGATAGCGTGGATGTATTGCAATTGATGATGCCGTTGTTCATTGTACAAAGTGTTTCAAAAGGGCAAGTGCATCAATTGAAATACCCCCAATTATTTGAAAGAAACAAGCCACAAACATTTTTGGTAGAGTCGAACTATATGACCCAAAAAGGGCAATATGTTTTTGTGGCAGCCACACCAAAAGATTTAAATTTTTTGTTGAACACGAATGCGATTTTGTCTGACAACATAACGTACCAATCAGCATGTATGTCTTCAAACCAAATGTCTGGAAGATTTGTTTATCAAACCGAATATTACAGTTCGCCTTTACCAATGAGTGTGCTTTCATTTTTATCAGAGGCGCAATTCATAGGAGTAACCAGTGAAACATTCAACGAAGAAAAATATTTGCTGAACATTTCTTTGCCCTATAAATGCGAAAAAGAAATTGCAAAAACAACCGAGTCTGTGATTGAAGAAATTGAAATTTCAACGCCAAATGACACTGAAATTTTACATGGCCCTTGGCAAGTAGTGAATCACAATACAAAACAGAATGAAACACTATTTCAAAATAGAAAAAACGAATTGTGCCTGAAGGGAAACGAGGAAAAATTGCTTTGGTCAAAAAAATTGAAGGCAGAAATTGTAGGTGACGTTGTGCAAATAGACGCTTTGAAAAATGGCAAACTTCAATATGCTTTTGCGGCCGGAAATCATTTGTTCGTTGTTGACAGAAATGGAAAGGATCTGATGAGTTTTCCAGTTTTGCTAGATTCTCCTGCATCTTCCTCGTTGGCAGTATTTGATTATGATAATACCAAATCCTACCGCATGATCGTGGGAACTGATAATGGCTCCTTGCACAACCTCAACGCACTAGGTAAAATGAATGAGGGCTGGAAATATACCGGCACATTGCCAATTGCCATGGTCAAACACATCAAGTATAATGGTGAGGATTTGCTTGTTGCGGTATCCCGCAACAACGTTGTTCATGTTCTGAAAAGGAATGGCGAATTGAAATACGAAAACAAATCAATACTTGGAAATTGGGACAAAAATGATTTCGAAATGCAGAGCTATGAAGAAGGCATCACAATAAAGTATTACCACACAAACGGAAAGTCTGGCGAATTGCAAATTCCATTGCCCCGTTAGCGTCATTACCCGTTTCCAATACCAGCTGCAAAAACCTTAACTGCTTGTCGTCTTTATTTTCGACCACAATTGATTTTTTTATGGAATACGATTTCAGACATATAGAGCAGAAGTGGCAAGCACGCTGGAAAGAGAACAAAACATACAAAGTTGTAGAAGACATTACAAAGCAGAAGTTTTATGCCTTAGATATGTTCCCTTATCCCAGTGGCGCAGGCTTGCATGTGGGGCATCCTTTAGGCTACATCGCAAGCGACATCATTGCTCGTTACAAAAGACACCAAGGCTACAATGTGTTGCACCCCATGGGTTATGATTCTTTTGGATTGCCCGCAGAACAGTATGCTATTCAAACAGGCCAACATCCGGAGATAACTACGAAGACCAACATCGCACGTTATCGCGAGCAGTTGGACAAGATTGGTTTTGCATATGACTGGGATCGCGAAGTGCGCACAAGTGATCCATCCTATTACAAATGGACACAGTGGATTTTTGCACTCATCTATAACTCGTGGTTCAACAGGGACACAAACAAAGCGGAGAATATTTCTACACTCATCAAAAAATTTGAAGAGAATGGAAATCAAAATGTGAATGCCGTTGTGGAAGATGGCTGGTGGGAACGCCTCACCCCGACCCTTTCCGGTGGAGAGGGAGATGGCCTCACCCCCGGCCACTCTCCGGTGGAGAGGGGGGCGAAAAATCCTGACGAATTTTTCTTTGGTAAAGACTGGCAGGGCGACTTCACGGCAACCGATTGGACGAGTATGAATGAAGAGCAACAGCAATTGCTCTTGATGAATTACCGCATGACTTATCTCGCTGACAGTTGGGTGAACTGGTGTCCTGCACTTGGAACGGTTCTCGCAAATGATGAAGTGAAAGATGGTAAGAGTGAGCGTGGCGGACATCCTGTAGAACAAAAACTAATGCGGCAGTGGAGTATGCGCATCAGTGCTTACAGCGAGCGACTGATAAAAGGACTTGACACTATTGATTGGCCTGAGAATATAAAAGAAGTGCAACGCAACTGGATAGGAAGAAGTGAAGGAGCTTCAATCAAATTCCTTGTTTGGAGCGAAGGTGCTACTCCCCTCTCCCTCAGGAGAGGGGTTGGGGGTGAGGTAATAGAAGTGTTCACCACGCGCCCCGACACAATTTTTGGCGTGTCGTTTATGACACTTGCACCTGAACATGAATTGGTCTTGCAAATCACTACTGATGAATATCGCGATGCCGTAGATCAGTACATAGCCAATGCAAAATTGAAAACAGAACGCGACCGGCAAGCGGATGTAAAAAATGTAGGCGGTCAATTCACCGGTGCGTATTGCATTCATCCTTTTACTGATGAAAAAATTCCTGTCTGGATTGGTGAGTATGTATTGATAGGCTATGGCACAGGCGCTGTGATGGCTGTGCCAGCAGGCGATCAGCGTGATTGGGATTTTGCAACCAAGTTTGATTTGCCTATCCCCAACATTTTTGAAGGTGTAGACATCAGCGAAAAAGCAGAGGCTTCGAAAGAGGCGGTGCTGACGAATTCAGATTTCTTAAACGGCCTTGCATACAAAGCAGCCACGAAAAAAATAATTACAGCTATTGAAGAAAAGGGAATAGGACAAGGCAAAGTGAATTACAGAATGCGCGATGCGGTGTTCAGCCGTCAGCGCTATTGGGGTGAGCCTTTTCCTGTTTACTATAAGAATGAAATTCCATACCTGATAGATGAAAAGGACGGAACAGTGACCTTGCCTGAAGTGGACAAATACCTGCCCACTGAAGATGGCGAGCCACCCCTTGCACGCGCCAAGCGCGAAGCATGGAATGTGTGGAAAGGCGACCGCATGGAATACAACACCATGCCCGGCTGGGCCGGTAGCAGTTGGTACTTTTTGCGATACATGGATGCACACAATAACAGCGCATTTGCATCACGCGAAAAAATTGACTACTGGAATCAAGTGGACTTGTACATGGGTGGTGCAGAACATGCCACCGGTCACTTGTTGTATTCACGCTTCTGGACAAAAATTCTTTTTGACCACGGCTACATTGGTTTTGATGAGCCGTTTAAGAAGATGATCAATCAGGGGATGATTTTGGGGAGGAGTAGTTTTGTTTACAAGTTGCGAATTGCTTCCGGAATTGATGGTGTCGATGACGGCAGAAGCTTCATTTCTATGGATGAAGTTCCACCATTGTTTGTTTCAAAAGAATACTATGAATTAGAACAAAATTCAAGGGGTGAATTCGACCACAATTTAAAAATCAACGAATACCTGAATGAATGGACAAATCGCATAAAGGAAAAGTATCCAGAAAATGTAGGTCATTTGGATTCAGCAGGTTTACAAAGACTTCCTGTTGACATTGGCATGGTCGACAATGATGTTCTCGATTTGAATGAATTTAGAAATTGGAGAGAAGAATTGTCAAATGCGGAGTTCATCCTCAACGATGAAGGCAAATACATCTGCGGCTGGGAAATTGAAAAAATGTCCAAGTCCAAATACAACGTTCAAACACCTGATGAGCTTGTAGAAAAATTCGGAGCAGACACATTGCGTATGTACGAGATGTTCCTCGGCCCGGTGGAGCAAAGCAAACCGTGGGATACTAAAGGCATCAATGGTGTCCACAACTTCCTGCGCAGGTTTTGGAGACTTTCTCATTCACGGAATGAAGCAGGTGCGAAAGGCGACTCCCTCTCCTCTGGAGAGGGCCGGGGTGAGGCTTCTCCCCTCTCCCTTGGGAGAGGGGCAGGGGGTGAGGCGTTCTTCGTATCAGATGACGAACCAACAAAAGCAGAATTAAAAACCCTGCACACTGCCATCAAGAAAGTAACGGAAGATTTGAATCGTTACAGTTGGAATACCGTGGTGAGCACACTGATGATTTGTGTAAACGAACTGACCGAACAGAAATGCAGCAAGCGGCAAATAATAGAGCCGCTGTGCATTTTGCTATCGCCCTATGCACCCCACATCGCTGAGGAGCTGTGGGAAAAACTTGGCGAAGCCAAGACACCCCTCTCCACCGGAGAGGGGCAGGGGGTGAGGCCTGTATCTATCACTGACGCAAAGTGGCCAGCATTCAACGAAGCATTTCTGGAAGTTTCTTCTTTCGACTATCCTGTTTCGTTCAATGGCAAAACACGTTTCTTCCTGCCTCTGGCTGTGGAGCTTTCGCAAGAGGAAGTAACCAAAGCGGTGATGGCTGATAAGCAAACTGAAAAATTTCTGGACGGAAAAGAGCCTAAGAAAATTATTGTGGTGGTGAAACGGATTGTGAATGTGGTGGTGTGAATAAAAAAAATGGCCTTCAATTTTTGAAAGCCCTTTTCATTTTTTTTCATTCGTGATTTTGTGTTTTCAATAAATCACAACTTCACAAACTCCACACGCCTATTATTCGCCTTGCCAACTGTTGAATCATTTTTATCGGATGGTGTGCTCTCGCCCTTTCCGTCCGTCTCCATGCGCGAAGCATCTATGCCAAATTCTTTTGCCAACGCTTCCTTCACTGCCGCAGCTCGCTTTTTAGAAAGTTCGAGGTTGGCGGCATCTTCGCCATCGCTGTCGGTGTGGCCTATTATTTTTACTTTCACTGTTGCGTTTTCTTGCAGCACTGTGGCTATATCTTTTAGTGTGCCGTAACTCTCAGGTTTTATTTTATCACTAGCACTATCAAAGAGAATTCCGCGTGTCACCAGCTTGCCTTCTGTTATCAATTTGCTGCGTGTGTCCGGTGCGCCAATTGCCAATCTGATATTGCTGAGCAAGTATTTGTCTTGGTCTTGGTGCGACCCACCAAAACACAATGTCATTGCATTGTATTTGGCAGCGGCATCAAACGCTCTAGGAATGTCCAGCACTTTTTCTTCATTGAAATATACACGCATTCTTTGCTTTTGGCGCCATATAGAAACGTGTGTTTTGTTATTTGTTTTCGCATGAAATTGAATTGTGCCAACCTTATTGTGCAACAACTCATCTGCGCCCGAATCCCAGTTGATAAAACCAACAGAACCCTCACCACCACCTGCGCCCGTGGGGTGCGGACTTATTCGAACGGCATGGGCAGGGTGCGAAAATCTTCCATAGTCATTTAGTTTTTGCCTATTTGCAATAGGTAGAAAAGTGAAGTCCAATGTGGAGGAATAAAAATTAAAATCTTTATTCACTATTACATCAAATTGCATGGTGAAATTCTCCGGCAAATCTGTGATGTAGTCCGGCATAAAAACACCTTCCTTCGATATCTGAAACCATTTGCCTTCTTCGCCATCCACAGTTACAATCTCTCCACCGCTGTTGGTGTTCCACTCCACCGGAAAATCGCCCACAGCCACATGGTTGAAATTGTCTTCAACAATAATTTTTTCGCCCTGAACAAAATCAAATTTACTGTATGTCTTCAATGATTTTTTTTCGGATGTAGGGTTAGAATTTTCTTCTGAGCCTTTGTTTTCATCGCCACCAGTTTCAGTGCCTTTGTCCGTTTTCTTTTTGTCCTTGTTTTTCTTGTCGCCTTTGGCAGCCTCTTTTGCTCCCTCTTCTGTTTCGTCAAATACTTTTTCCACGCTTTGTTCAATTTTTTGTGTGGCTTTCTGTTCTGCCTTGCGTTTTACAATACCGCCTACATCTATTTGTGCTTTGATGCATATTGAAAAAAGAATGACTGTGCTGATTAGGATGAACCGTTTCATTGGTATATAAATTTTTTATTATGAAGGACAAACCTAAACATCAATGCGACCTAAACACATCATCAATATTGACTATGACTTTTGATAATATTCCGGAAAATCATGGCCGCCCCACAACCAAAGCCAGCCCAAGTCCTTCGCCAATAATTCAATGTGCTCTCAACTTCATTCAATACATTCGTTACTACCGTCAAATTTTGTTGAACATTGAAACACCACTGAACCCAAATAAACTAACACACTTTGTAAGTCAGTTTCGGACATTCTGGACGAATGCTACCAAGACACATACAACTATACTTACTTGATGCTAATCATTGGAACTACTTACATTTGGATAAGCAAACACGCACCAAATTTGAAACCTTAAATCCAACCTTCATGAAGTATTTACTCTCACTTCTGTTATTCATAATAAGCTCCTTCAATTCCTATTCGCAAAACAATTGGCTGCGCTCTGCAGGGGGCGAAAACCATGATGAAGCCCTGGATATGGCCTCTACTTCTGATGGTCATTTTGTTACTGTAGGTTACTTTAGTTCGGGTGCACATTTCGGAAATGTTATCTTGAATGGATCAGGTTTTAGCGATGCTTTTGTACATAAAATAGATGCGAATGGCAATACCGTTTGGGCAAAAAAACTTGGCGGAATAAAACCTGACAGAGCAACATCAGTTGCTTGTGATAATGATGGGAATATTTATGTCACAGGATTTTTTACCGATCAGGCGGTCTTTGGAAATATTACTTTGAATGAGGTAAGCGATTCGCTTGAAATTTTTATCACCAAACTAAACGCTGAGGGCATAGTGCAATGGGCCAAAGTATGTGGCGGTGTTTCGGATGATTACAGTTTTGGAATAGCCGTGGACGATGCAGCCAATGTGATCGTGACCGGTCAATTTAGAGAAGTAGGACACTTCGGAAATTTCACGCTCACCAGTGACATGTATGAGGACAATTCATATTGGAGTTATGATGTTTTTGTTACCAAATTGGATACGAATGGCAATTTTATTTGGGCCGAAAAAGGCAGCGCAGCGGACGATGACAGAGGCATTGCAGTTTGCACCGACAATTTCAATAACATCTATGTCACCGGCCAATTCAGCGACACTGTCACTTTTGATATTGTTCATTTAAATGATGTAGCCAATGCCGGATTTCTAATCAAGTATTCGCCCGATGGTGAGGAGCAATGGTTCGACAAATTTGCCGCCTCTCAAATTGTGAATTATGATATTGTATCGGACAACGATCACAACATTTTAGTCACCGGGGAATACATAGGCCAGATAGCCATATTCAACGATGGCATCGACTTCGTTCCATACAATTATGCTTACAATATTTTTCTTGCCAAGTTCAATCAAAGCGGCAGTTTGACTTGGGCCTCACATGCAGGAAGCGATAATTTTTGCTCTGCAAAAGCAATAAGCATAGGTGCTGAAAATGAAGCATACATAGCGGGCACTTTCAATTGCAAAATGACGGAGTTCAGCGCAGCTTATGGCGAAGGCATATTCAACAGTGCGGGTTATCGCGATGTGTTTGTGGCACGTTTCGATACCGATGGTGATAGAGTCTGGGAGCGGCAGTTTGCGAGTGCATCAGATGATTTTTGTGCCGCCATTGCCTACAGCGAAATAGCTGATAAACCGTTAATAGCAGGCAGTTATTCGGGATATTTTAATGTCCCTGCCAATGATGATTTCATTTACGATTCTCAAAACTATATTGATAATTGGAATTTTTATTTACCCAATTGTAATGCTAATTCTTTTTGCACTGATCCATTTTATAGCTCATTTATTCAGGTGCTGGCCGATGGAAACAAAGACATATTTTTCTCAAGTCCTGTTCATCTTGAAAGGCAGCCTTATGATTTTTACAACAGAAATATATTGGTTAGCCCGCCTTGCGAGCGGCCATTAGTGAAGCCGTGTATCAGCGGCATGTTTAACTATGAATGCTCTGGAAGCAACACTTGTCAGGACTCTATTTTACTTTGTAATCCGGCATTAATTTATCTGAATACCAACACAGGCAGTTCGGGTTTTGTAGGCCCTGCTTATGATTATGTTTGGAGTATTGGCGGCTCCCTTAATCAACTATTAATCTCTGTCTCTGATTATTATTCAATAGAAATAATACGGGAAGATGGCTGTTGGAACTTTCAAGATTCTGTTTATGTAACGGTGGCACCTGATTTATGTCCTCTTTTACAGGACAATTGGGGTTTCAACAGCACGCCAATTTGCACACCTCAAAACGTATATGTATGCTCGCCAGATGAAGTATTGCTCACCGCATCTGGTTTTGTTTCGGACAATTATGGTTGGGGTGACTTACCAACTACAGATGTTACTATTACATCTACAGGGCTCTATCAATTTTCTTTTGAGGATGAATATGATTGTATCAGAGCAAGTGAAATTTATGTTGAAGTGTTTCAAGTTTTGGACACCATTGATCCATATCTGTTGGTCAATTTTTCTCCGATTGACTCTTCTTATTATTCTTTGTGTATCGATAGTGCTAATGTTGTATTCAGTGTTGCAGACTTTCTGCAAAGCCCGCCACAATTGTTTGAAGAGAATGTGCTCGTGGATTGGTACATATATCACAACGGCACTCTCATTGGCCAACTACCCGATAACCCTTATGAAATTAGCTTTCCTGTTTTGGAAGAAGGCTGGTATCAAGTAATAGCTGTGCCCAAACTTGTGCATCCATGGCCTTGCGAAAGTGAGGAGGAATATCCGCCACTTGAAATGTGGTTTCATATAGATTTAATAGAAGACCCAATAGTCAATCTAAGCATAGTGGGCGATCTATTTATTTGTCCGGGCGACTCCACTCTAATCACAGCGATTGGTGCTGATTCTTTTTTGTGGTCCGGTTCCTTTCCGTTTGTTACTGTTTCTGAAAACTCTATTTTGATAGATGAATTTGGCCAATACATGCTGTATGGCTACTCTATATTTCAAGGTTGTTTTACCCAGCAGTGGTTCGAATTTGATGTGGAATCCAAACCAGCGCCTTATGTCTGGATGATGCCCGATGATGGCGTGGTTTGCCCTGGTGATAGTGTGCAACTGTGGTGCGAAACTGGGTTGGAATATCATTGGATTGGGCCACTTGGAAATGAGATAGACAACACACAAAGCATCTATGTGAGCACACCCGGCTTTTACTACTGCATACTTACTGACAGCACAGACTGCATTTTAGAATCGAATATGGTAGAAGTGAAAGAATATTCTACGCCATACCTCATTGCTTTTCCAGGTGCCGATTTGTGTGTGAATGGTGCTGTTTTGGTGCAGATAGCCACCAATAATTTAGAAAGCGTATGGTGGGATGCTCCTTTCTTTGATGATGCTTTAGAGCATTGGATTTCGGTGGCAGGCATCTATAGTGTAAGTGTCAATTCTTGCGGTATAACTACTGCACTTGACATTACTATAACCGACTCCGACACTCCCGCATCCATCACACCAAGCAGCAATATATTTTGCCCATCCGACACCATCTTACTATACGCCAATGCCAACATGCAGAGCTATACATGGCAGCCCGGAAACATCCCTTTCGAAACACTTGAAATAACAGAACCCGGCACATATTACCTGACCACAACGGACCAATTGGGGTGTTATGGATTTGCCAATTATACCGTTTTAGAATATCCCATAGAAGCACCATTATCCAATGACATCACAATTTGCGCAGGAGAAAATGCACTGCTTAATGCCACATCCAACAACTCAATTTTTTGGGCTACTGATGAAGAGGGCAATCAAATTGTCGGCAATTCAAATTCATTTCTTACACCATTTCTTTTTGAGGAAACAAGCTATTATGTTTTCTCGCAAGATGAAGTTTGCGCAAGCGATCCAACTACAGTAATCGTCTCAATTTTTCCTTCCTCAACACCTCCGCCTATTGGGGGCGATGATGCTATTTGTTTGGGCGCAAATGCAATACTCATCAGTCCTAATCTTAACGGGATTACTTATCAATGGACGTTACCCGATGGCAGCACATCAACTCTGGATTCTCTTTTTATTTTCAATGCCTCCGAAGAAGATGAGGGTTGGTATTATCTCACTTCAAGCGATGAAAATTGTTCAGGTATGGATAGCCTATATTTTGAGGTAGTAGCACAAGCTCTTTTACAATTGGACGATGACAATTTTATCCAACAATGCGAAGGCAGTTTGGTCAACTTTACATCACCAGTTACAGCCCAAACTTATTTTTGGGAAACCCCCAATGGATCATTCATCGGCCCTCAAACACTTACCTTAAATGCCGTTTCACAATTCAATGAGGGGCTATATACCTTAACAGTTTTAGGTGCTGTTTGCGAATTTCAAATAGTGCCGGCTACTTTGGATGTAAATGTTTATCCAGATATAATTCTTGACCCATTCACAAATTATTGCGAAGGTGGATATATGACTCTTGGATTTCAAAACGATTATGATAACTACTTGTGGAATACAGGAGAAATATCCGCCACAATAAACCCACTTGATTCAGGAATTTATTTTGTAGCAGTTGGCAACAATCCAAATTGTATAAGCAACACTGCAATATACATAGCAACCATTGAGTGCATTGAAGGTTTTGTAAATGTGTTTTCGCCCAATGGTGATGGTAAAAACGACTTTGTGGACTTCGGCATATTGCGAGGCGAAATAGATGCTGTTCGTATCTATAACCGATGGGGCAACGTCATCAAAAATCTTACACCTTCGCAACTAACATGGAATGGCACAACCGACATGGGCGATGTTGTAAGTGCTGGAGTTTATTATTACATCATCATCTATTCAAAAGCACAAGCCAATGATTGTAATTGTCTATTGCCAGAGGAAGGTTATATACAAGTTTTTGCGGAGTGATTTTTATTTGTTGATGCTTAAATAATATTCCTTTTATTTATTAAGAAATTGAAGGCACTGAGTTGCACGCCATGATGCAAAGTGCTGATCGCATTGGATTTTCTATCAGATTATTTTTATACAACAACTCATTAACAGCACCTCTGCATGCGGTCGTACAACTTCGCCACCTCCTTTTTCGTTTCGAGCACCTACATGTTTTTTTTATTTGAAAAGCAACACCGGCATACAACAATTTGGCAAAGCTCTTATGCTTACATGCGCGCTTCTGCTGTGTATAGCGAAGCCATTGTTTATCGTTTTTAGTGCTAGTGCCACAACCAACGTAGCAGAACAGGCGGACATTGTAAAGTCACAGCGGGCATTTGATAGAATAACAGGTATTGATGCACTCTACTCTGAATCGGAGAATGAGCAGGAAGACAATGAGATAGACAAACCATTGCCATCATGGCTGTCTTACAACAAAATATTCAAAAGCGAAAGCACCTCTTATGCTTGTTCTAATGGCAGAAGCATTGCACTTCATGTGCCGCTTTACATTTTGTTCCATAGTCTCAAGGGTTATTAGTCGTAAGATTTCTATTGGCAACGCATAGCGTTTGCCAGTGCTGTGAGAAGTTCTTCTCACGCACGTTTCATTCATTTTCAAACATCTTATTCATTTTATTCTTATGAGTAGAATACACTCTTTGCTTGAAACACTCAGGCGAGATGCAATTGGCGGTTCTGTAACAGGATTGATGGCCATTCCTCTCTCCATAGGTATTTGCCTGATGTCTGAGTATCCCATACAGACGGGCCTGCTCACTGTCATCTTCGCATGTGTTGTAAGCTTTATTACTTACCTCTTCAAACCTGGAAATTTTGTGGGCACTCCAGGTATTGCCGCTGGCCTTGCCCCGGTGCTGGCCATGGGCATTCATCTTTTCGGAATGCAAAACATGCCCTTCCTCATTTTTCTGACAGCCACCTTTCAGGCCGTTATCTGGCGTTATGATTTGCAGAAGTACATCTTAAAAGCTGTGCCTCATTACTTAGTAGAGGGCTTGC
>JAYSWI010000030.1:0-2865 GCA_043718125.1 Flavobacteriales bacterium | reverse complement strand
TTGATTTTCTATGCGCACATCTTGCGCTGGGGCATTACCTGTGTTTTGGAATCGGATGGTGTAGTCTAATTCATCACCCGCAAGTATGTAACCCGCATCGGTGTAGCCGTTGTGTTCTGTGATGTCGTTGGGGTCGTAGGCGCAGGTGACTAAGTAACCATCACTCATCGTTTCAGAATAAAGCACCGCATTGTTTGCATCGAGCACTTGTGTGGTGGCCACGTTATTGGTAACTAATCCCATATCATCCAAAGTAACATTGGAGAGCAACACTGTGCAGCTGTGTCCATGAAACGGAAACAAATTATCATAAGCCCATGAGACCGTGTTGCCCGCAACTGACTGCGGTGCTGGGTCGGCAGTTATGTATGTGTGCAACTCATCAAAAGTATAACTTACAATTCCGCTAACAGGCGAGTTGCCTGTGTTTTGAATGTGTACCAAATGATTGGTGTTGCTGCCGCCACACGTGTTCGGGTTGGCCATTACAGAGGTATTGAGATCATATATTACTGGGCCGTTGGACGCAACTCCGAAACTGACCACTTGCGCAGGTAGTTGAGTAGTAGCATCTAATTCTACATTGATAGGCGTAGTCATTGTGTAACCATCATATTGATTGTTGTATGCAATTTCATACTGGCCAGACAGCAGTGATACCGCAATTTCTTGGTTCAATGTATTAGAATAGAGCAGGTCGGGATTTGGTGATGCGGTAAAATCAATGAATGCTGAGAAGTACGGTAGGCTCATTTCCTCTATATCCTGAACACCATCCGCATTACTGTCGAAGTACGCATTTACTATAAGTGGTGTAAGGGGTGCAGCTAAGCTCACGTTTTCACTTACATAAATATTTCCATTGGCAATAAATATCAAATCCTGATCACCATCTCCATCGTGATCCATCCTTGTCATACTTGTTACATCATAAGGTATGTTCATGTTGATGAGCTGGTACACTGCATTGAATGGTTGCATTGGAGGTTGGTTGTCCGATTGCGGCCACGCGGCATCATGTTCGAAATAGTAGATGTAGCCATCCACT
The DNA here is from genome assembly GCA_043718125.1 of Flavobacteriales bacterium. Lineage (GTDB taxonomy): Bacteria > Bacteroidota > Bacteroidia > Flavobacteriales_D > Sanyastnellaceae > JANNVZ01. The sequence goes on along the minus strand of JAYSWI010000030.1, from coordinate 1,817 downwards.
GTTGGCAAAATGATATCGCCATCATTGTCATTATCTGCATCAATAATGGCTATGCCTGGAGCTTCACCGGCAGAACCTGTGAAAAATGAATTTACATCAGTACCAACGGTAAGGCTAGAATAACTAGGATAGCTTGATACAAATTTACTTTCAGCATTACCTGAGTAATAACCGAAATCCCAATTGTACTCATAAGTCAGATATGTTTCCTCACTGTCAAACACACCAGACGAGAGTGCTTCGGCTGACGAAAGGCTATTTCCATCGCCTATATACCATTGTGTCACTATATCGTTAAGACCATCATTGTTAGTGTCAAAAACCAAAATGTCTATTAGTGCGGATTCTGTTCCTCCCGCATTTCCATGAGTAGGGCAAAGCCAATTTGGACCACTGAATGTTGCTGCATTGTAGTCAAAAACATATATATTACTCCATGGTGAATAGGTATATGATGCAGTGTTAAATGGAATGCCGTTAAGTGCAGCCAGCAATTCGATAGTTCCATCATTGTCAATGTCACCCAAACCAATTTGATCAATTTGAAATTCATGACCGTTATTCACATCTTGAGCGGGCAGGCTATAAACAAATTCATCCGCTCCAAAAACAAAATTGCCCAAGTTCATTCTGCAATTGAGGTCGTATGATAAGTCTCCTAAAGACCACATTTCGCCCCAAATAAAATCAGCAAGTCCATCTCCGTTGACATCACCGAAGGCCCAATAAACCTGATCATTCATATTAACAAGTGAATGGTAAATGAAAGTTCCATCATCCTGATTTTCACACAAGCCAAAATTTTGTGCCGAAATCGTAGCGGGTCTGTGATCATAGTACAGCTCAAACCCGGACGTTGCACCATTGGTAACGATGATGTCCATATCACCATCCCCATCAAAATCCATAGGATGAATACTCTTGTTGAGGCCCACGGTATTGCAAATGAATTGGGCAGCATCAAACTGTGCATTACCAGAAATTGCAGCTGCAAATAACAAGAGAGTATAAATTTTTTTCATAGCATTTTTGATTTTAAGTATTGATATTATCATAGAGATGCAAAACAGGAAACAATTCCATAAAACTTTCAAAACTTTTTTATTCCACCACCAAATTCATACTGCTGCCTCCAACCACAACAGCATAAATTCCTTTGGCCAATAGCGAACAATCCACTTGCGTATTCAAAGTTTTTGCGCAACCAATATTCATCACCACCTTGCCTAGCATATCGGTTATCACTATTTCATTTCCAATCAAATCATTTGAAATTGTGATAGTCACAAAGCCACTTGCAGGATTGGGATAAACAGAAATTTGCGAAGCGCTTATTTCTTCAATGCCTGTGTAGGTCACAAGCTGCGCATCGCTTGTTGCATTGCATCCATTGGCATCGGTTATCATTATAGAGTAATTTCCTGTTTGAGTTATTTCAAACGTCTGCGATGTTGCATTTGCAATTTCATTTCCATTCAAATACCATTGGTAAGTTGTTGAAGCATTTGCAGAAAGCAGATTTCCATTTTGAGTGAAGGAAGAAGTTGCAACGAGCGCAGTGATTTCAAAACTTTCTTCATAGCTACACAATGCGTTGGAGGCGCTCATCATCATTGTGCCGCTTGCATTGGTGGTGTGTGAGTATGATCCATTGCCCACTTCATTGCCTTCAAAAGTCCATGAAAGATTTTCTAACCAAACAGCATCGTTGCCAAAAGCAATTTCATCGCCCACACAAACTTCTGTTGCGCTTGTGGTGGCTTGTTGCAAATCTGCACAATCATAAATGGTATTTATTTCTGTGTTGGTGACAACAG
>JAYSWI010000290.1:0-1907 GCA_043718125.1 Flavobacteriales bacterium | reverse complement strand
TGTTGTCACAATCATCTGTCACACTCCAAGTGCGTGTGATGGTGTATGGGCAACCTGTGCTAGTGGCGGTGTTGTAAACCACCGTCATATCTGTATCGCAATTGTCGCTTGAGGTGACAGTAGGGGCCACAGGAATGTTTCCACAATCTACCGTTGCATTGGCAGGTACACCTATGAGTGTTGGATTGGTTGTGTCCACTACATGAATTGTTTGAAGTACTGTTGTGCTATTTCCACAATCATCAGTTGCTATCCAACTGCGTTGCACATCACGGCTACAATTATTTTGATTGGCAATTTCCTCATCGAAAACTACATCCAAAAGCGGATCACAATTGTCATCAAACAATGGAACATTTTGTGGAAGGACAGCATTGCATTCAACAGTTATTTCTGCTAAAACAGATTGTGTAACTACTGGATCAACAACATCTACAAAATTGATTTGTTGCGCTGCGCTCACTTCATTTCCACAATTGTCTGTCGCAGTCCAGATGCGTGTGTAAACTGATCCACACGCATTATTTATTTCAGAAGCAGTAAGTGAAATAACAACATCGCTGTCGCAATTGTCAATTGCAAAAACGACACCTTCATCCACTTGAGAACCGCATGGCATTTCAATATTTGAAGGGACACCGTTAAGCACAGGTGCAATGTTGTCTATTACGGTTAATATTTGAATAACAGTATTTGTATTTCCACAATTGTCGGTGGCGATCCAAGTACGTGTGATGGTAAATGGGCACCCATTTCCAATCACTTCATTCATTACAATCGTCACATCACTATCGCAATTATCTTGGCCAAGAACGGCAGGTGCTACTGGTATGGCATTGCAATCCACAGTAGCATTTGAGGGCACTCCAATGAAAGTTGGGTTGGTGGTATCAGTCACTGTCAATGTTTGTGAATCACTGTTTGAATTACCACAATCATCGGTTGCTGTCCATGTGCGAATAATTGAATATTGACATCCGTTGCCCGCCAAAATTTGTTGATTGAAAACGACTTCGACATTTAGGTCACAATTGTCGGATGCAGAAAGCGTCTGAGCCAACGGGATATTGTCACATTCCACCATTATGTCACCGGGAGCTGCGATTATCGGAGCAATGGTGTCATCAATAAAAATGTCTTGTGAGGCCATCGTGTTGTTGCCACAAGCATCTGTTGCCGACCATGTGCGTACAATATGTTTGGGGCATGTGGCATTCACTATCTGTTCGTTATAGACAACAGTAATGTTGTTATCACAATTGTCCCGAACCCCTACGATTGGCGGCACTGGAACAGCACCACATTGCATGGTAATATTTGCAGGCACACCCGCGAGAAATGGAAGGGTATTGTCATTTACACTAATTATTTGCATTGCGCTTACACTGTTGTTGCAGCCGTCTGTTGCAGTCCAAGTGCGGGTAATGGTGTATGGACAACCTGCACTTATTACTTGATTGTAAACCACTACGATTGTTGCACAATTGTCTGTTGCTGTGACCGCAGCGGGCGAAGGAATTTCATCGCATTCTACCGAAATATTTGTGGGCACTCCAATCAAGATTGGATCAGTCATGTCCACAACAGTTATCACTTGCTCAACTGTAGTGAAATTTCCGCAATCGTCTGTGGCAACCCAAGTTCGTGTAATGCTATTGCCGCATCCAGTACTTACCGGGTTTCCTTGCGAATAAACTATTGTCAATATTGCATCACACGCATCGCTGAATATTGGCTCTGCAAATGGTATTACATCATCACAATTCAAGGTCAGATCGATAGGTTCATTTTGTGCAGAAGGATTAATAGTATCAATAAAAGTTGTGTTTTGCGAAGCCGAAGTGTTGTTTCCACAATCATCCGTTACGCTCCAAGTTCTTACCAAAGTATATCCACAAGCATTTTGA
>JAYSWI010000289.1:0-5450 GCA_043718125.1 Flavobacteriales bacterium | reverse complement strand
GTAATTAATAGATAGGCCAGCCATTTCTCTCCTTCTGGAGAGAATACAAGTGAGGCGATAAGCAGCAACGGACTGTCTAATAATTAGAAATGGTATAAGGGTGCCTTTTGGTATCAAATACCAGAATTATTCAATAAAAAAACATTGTAAAAAGTCAACTCAAAAGATATTGAAGTGCCACTAATTAATGTTGATGAAAAAGTATGAGTGAATGATTTATTAATCACATCAAATTAATCCCAAAACCAAATCCATTAAAAACTCATGTCAATGCCGATAGTAGGAATAATTGGCAATTGATCAACACGTTTGGTGGTTACGCGATCTACATAAAAAACATTCGCACGATTATAGACATTGGTGACACCAGCATTCATCTCCAATTTCAAACGGCCTTTCATTTCGAAAGTCCTTTTGAGGTTGAGGTCCAAGCGATGGTAATAGGGCAATCGACCTCCGTTGAGCGGAGCATATTGGATGGAAAGATTGGACGGGTTGCTTTGCAAATAGTCCAAGGCCACACCACCATTCACACCTTGACCTTGGTAATAGCCTTGCGTTTGTGTAAAAGGCAAACCACTTCCCATATTCCAACGCACACTGAATTCGTATTCCTTCACTTTTTTCTTTCCAAATTTGTAGGTGCCAACTATGTTGGCGTTATGCCTTCTGTCAAATACCGGTGCGTAATAATTAAAACCATCCCAACGTTGCACCTTTGTAAGTGAATAGACCAACCACAGATAGAATTTTTTGTCTTCGTATTTCAAGGCCAAGTCTGTGCCGGCAGCCCAACCTGTTTCAATCAGAAAATCTTTTTTGAGCACATCGGGTTTGTCAAAATTTTCTGGCAAATCAGGATAAACCTTATTGCGATTTGAATTGGTCAATTGGCGAAAATCTTTGTAATATCCTTCCGCATTCAGGTTCCATCTTTCGCTAATGTCATATTCAAATCCAGCTATGTAATGATTGGCTCTTTGTAATGAACTTCTTACTTCTTTCACATCTCCATTGCCAGTGGTGTAGGTATTGGGCAAATTTTCTGGAGCGGCAAGAAATCCATAAAACAAATTAACCACATCGCGATCGCTGTTGGTGGCCATCAGATTTTGAGAATACCTGCCAGCAGCACCTTTTAGGCGCAGCACCTCATTGACTTTGTATTTTATTCCAATACGTGGCTCAGGTGAAAATACACCTAGTGATCCATAATACTGTAGTCTCAAACTTGGCTCTAATATTAGTTTTTTGCGGTTGATTTTGTAATCAAAAAAACCATTTATCTCTGTGGTGTTTTGCACGTACTCCACTTTGCTGGTGCCGTCCACTAGTGCGAAGGTGGAATATTGAGTACCAAAACCTACCAATTCAATTCCATATTTCAATACATCTTTGTCTAAAATATATTTGAACTCAAGGCCGGCATTGTAGCCTTTTATGGAACTTGTTCTATCGGGAAGGCTCTCCTCTTGCAAGGCAATATCATAAGCACTATAAGCAAAATTGCCACTGATGAGCACGGAAGATGATGAGGGAACAACTACAAAGTTTCCACCAATTCCATTGTTCTGCCAAGCAAGTTTTCCAAGATTCTGATACTTCTCCACACCATCATTAAATGAGAATCCGAACAAGTTGAACTTCGATCCGTTGCCGCCACCAAATGAGATTTTGCCATACAAATCCGTGAAGGTGAATGGCAATCCTACACCATCGTTGATGTATGGGTAAAGTTTTGGAGAGACCACGTCAAGGTGTGAGCGCTTGGCAGATAGGATGTAAGAAATACCACTGCCATTTTCTCTTAATTTTTTAAATGGGCCTTCAACGTGCGCCCTTATACCAAAAGGATTGACACCAATACGCGCATTGGTTTGGGCCTTGTTTCCATCGCGGGTGGTGATGTCCATTACAGAAGAAATTCGACCACCATATTGAGCACTAAATCCTCCGGTATAAACATCGGCATTGGCAATTACTTCGGTGTCAAAAACAGAAAATAATCCGATGCTGTGAAAGGCATTATATACAATCATTCCATCCAGCATCACTTTGTTTTGAATGGGCGAACCACCGCGCACATAAAGCTGACCTCCTTGGTCACCGGTGGTAATGATGCCGGGTAGATTGGTCAGATACTGTGCAAGATCACTTTGTCCTCCCACGCTGGGTATCGACTTGATGTCTTTTGGTCTTATGGTTTCAGCACCAATATTTACGTTATCACGCTGGTTGGCCTTTTTATCGGTGATGATGATATCATCCAGTGTGTTGGCATCTGCCTCTTCCAACAAATAACTTTTCGAAACCAATTGATTTTCCTTCAATGTGATTTGTTCGCGTATTTCTTTAAAGCGGTAATCTTGAATCACCAATACATAGTTACCAGCAGGTAGTTTTGTAAGTGCGTAGTATCCATTTTCGTCCGTTTGCGAACCGTGGGTTGTGCCATCCAAACCAACAACAATAAAGCTTACAGGCTGTCCTGATTCTTTGTCTTTCACAAAGCCTTTGATAGTTCCTTGCTGCGAGTAAACTCCAATTCCAATAAAAAATAAAAGAAAAAACGCGAAGAGTTGTATCAGAATTTTCATATAAAAATGTTGGTTGAAATAATTTTAAGAGGGTGGCGAATGTATGCTATCACCTAAGTGCGGAGCGCTACCATTCATACCAAATCAAATGAAATATTGCATGTCAAAGGATGCTATAGAATTTAGCTTTTTTCGGAGTCAATCCTATTTCTTTCGTCATAACATCATTGCCATTGTTGGCGCTATAAGACTATGAAAATTGATTTCATACCGTTGTGACAAATAATATAGACCAATGCCGGCTGTAGCTAATTGCTCCATGTTATTTGCAGCACACGGCATTTACTCCTGCACATGCGGAATATGATAATTTATTTATTGGCATAAATAAATAATCATATTGGTATCATTTGCAAAACCTTTCAGCTTTACAAATGCTTCAACATATCCTCATTACATCACAAAAGGAAAGACATGAACTGCTGCACCTGTTGAGATTTTCCAGAAGTAATTGCCTGAGGCAATATTCAATTCTCCAAGTACCACTTTATGGTTTGCAGCGGGCAAGTTTTCGTTCAAAATAGTCTTCACCATTTTGCCCTGATTATCGATTATTTCGATCGTAGTTTGGCCACTCTCTAGTAGGTTGAAATACAAAACACTTTTCTCACTTACCGGGTTTGGATAACAATTAAAAGCCAATGGATTTGCATCTGTCACAGGAACTGTATTTGGTGTGAAGCCAACAAACTTCACGGTGCTGTTTCCCGCACATGGGATAGCCAATGTGTCTATTTCTTCGGCATAACACAAGTCTGCTGGTGAGCTAAGTCCAACTACTGTTATCACTTCCTCTAACGCAAATTCATTGCTGTATTTCTTTACTTGATTAGGTGTCCAGGAGCAGATGTAAAAGTTACCATAATTATCATTGTCGATACCATCTATATTTCCAACACCGGCATTGGTAACAAGGGTAGTAACGGTATAGTCGGTCAGGCTAACAGCTTTTATTTTCGCATTGCTTCCCCAATTGGCAAACACCAATCTATTGTTCGTTGCATCATAACATATTCCGTTGGGTGTGGTGGTGGTATTTGCTACAACCAGCGTATAGGAAGGATTTGCCATGTCGCTAAAATCAATTTCATAAATTTTCTTGGCGTTAAAATCTGTGACCCAAACACGGTTAGCACCATCGCTGGCCATGCCATTTAAAAACACAGCACCAGTGATAGATATGGTTGTTTGTTGCATTCCGCTTGTCAAATCATATCCTTTAATGCTGCTGCCCACGATGGCAAAAAGCACATTGCCCATTACCTCCATGCCATAGTTTGCTTGAGGTACGGTGCCGAAGTAGGCCACTTCATTGCCATTGCCATCTATCTCGATAATGTCCGAGTCGTTGCTAACGAGGAATCTTCCATTCACATTGTCGTACTCCACTGACTCAATGTTGGACATTGTTTGAGCAAATGTGACGATTGAAAAAAGTGAAGAGATAGTGAATAATAACGAGGTAGTAAAAATGTTCATGCTTACTTATTTTGATTGGCCAAACATGATAAATATATAGGCAAAGCGCAAATAAATTTTGGTTCGGATCAGGAGTTCTTAAATTAATGGCGGTGTGGACTTGGCCATTGTTGTTTTCTTTTCTTTCAAAAGAAATTTTGAAACAGGAACCCTCAACCTTGCATAAACATTTCTTAATGGTGAGTTGTGAGTGGTAAGTGGTGCGTTACTTTCCATGGTGTGTTTTTTTTGAAGAAATTAGTATTGCCTTCGGTTTGAACTATTCGAAATTTTCAAATAGTTGCCGCCTCCTGCAATTCGCCACTCTTGTAAATTTCTTTAAGATGATAATTGATAGTGTTTGCTTCTACCTCAAAAAGCGCGGCTATCATTTTTTGAGTAAGCCAAACGGTTTCATCCTGCACCATTACCTCAATGTTGTTTTCACCTGAAGGTGAAGTAAAGATTAGAAATTCGGCTGTGCTGTTGCGTATTTGAAAATGTTTATTTGCCATTGTCTTTTATTATTGTTTCCAACTTGTAAAGATTCCTTAATAGTTCAATCTTATTTTTCCTTTCAATAAATTTTGCATCATGCCTTGCTTTATCTGTTGCCTCTTCTCCAACTTTTTTTCCAAAACGGTTGTCTCTGCATTCATGTCAGTAAGAATTGTATTGGAGTCTTCGCGCCAATTATCAATTGGGTAAACTGCTATTGTGGGCGGATAGTGAAAAACTATTCGGTGCGAAGTAAAACGAACAACGCTCTTTCATTTCCACTCATCATTTCAATAGAATAAAAACCCGATGTGAGGTCTTCAATATTCAATGATTGAGATTGCAAATTTTTACTCAAAACCAACTTTCCCATTGCATCAAAAATTTTGATCTGAGCATTGATGATGTTTTCACCATTGCGTTGAAAATTGACAAAATCATGGGCAGGATTTGGGTAAGTCGTGAATGTTGATTGTGTCTCTTCACTCACGGAAATAATGAATTCATCGTTGTAGCGTGAGAGGATGTTATCATGAAACATTGTACTGTCAGTATCATAACAAACAGCAAAATCATAACTCAATATTTTACCATCGGACTGCAACGTTGCCGCATTGTTCAGATGCAATAAATAGTTGCCACACGTGTATTGAAGATTATTAAAAACCATAGGGAATTGTGGATTGATAACTCCCAAAGCGTCCAATTTGAAGAGGCACTTTCCTTCAAAATTATTTGTTATAAAAGATTGATACGAACCGATGGCCACGACACTGCCATTTGGTTTTACTAACAACTTTCTTAGACTGATTATGTAATCTGGGTTGGGAGAATAAATTTGAAAAACTCCGGCATTTGCAAAGGTGTTGTCAATGCTTCCGTCATTATTGATCCTAA
>JAYSWI010000288.1:0-18280 GCA_043718125.1 Flavobacteriales bacterium | reverse complement strand
GCGCCCTAGTCCGGGCACCCGCAGGGCGCAAGGGGTGGACCGATCCGTTCCTCCCCATTTTCGCGTCAGCGCAAATGGGGAGGTGGCAGTCGGCGCTCAAGCCGACTGACGGAGCGACTATCTGATTGGTCAAGCGGCATGTGCGAGGATATTTCGGGTCCTCCGAAGAGACAAAGCAAAACTGACTCAAACAGGAATTGGTATAGAATAAAACGATTCTTCGCTCCAAGCGCTTTTTGAATGCCGATAATGTTTGTTCGTTCACTGACGCTAACAAACATGATGTTTGCGATACTGAAAGCTCCCACAAGTATTGAGAAAATGCCTATCACCATTCCAACTATATTGAACATCCCAACGATGCTGTCTATAGCACCACTTATCATGGATGATTCAATGATTGAAAAGCTGTTTTCGCCACCGGGTTTTATACTTCTTATTTCGCGCATCACGGCCGTCACATCGTCCTTTAGTTCTTTATTGCTAATGCCATTTTTTCCTTTTAATATGATGTTCGTGTCATCGGATTCTGATCCAATAATTCTTTTGCCAAAAATGTAGGGCATCATCACCGCCTGATCGAATCCATTGCCAAAAAGTGATGCGCCTTCCTTCTTAAAAACTCCTATAACGACCACATGCAAACCGCCAATACTTATTTCTTTTCCAAGGGCATCAGCAGCACCAAATAATTGCTCCTTCACAGTGGCTCCAATGATGGCGAAATTTTTTCCGGACTCACATTCTGCCACAGTAAAATAACGTCCCTGCGCAATTGTTATCGCAATCGTTTCGCGATATTGATAGGTGACACCCATGGGGTAAGCCTCATTCAAAAAATTGTTTTTGTACTCTGCGGTGCTTATCCCACTTGCTTGCAAAGCCATTGCGGAAGCCGATGGCAAACGATCTTTCAACTCTTCTAAGTCGCGCATCTGCGGAGGTCGCCTGCGCATGTATTTCCACCAGGCATATTCCTTGTCGCCCTCCTCAGGGCTCATAGGCCATTTCTGAATGAACAGAATGTCGGACCCAATCATATCAAAACTTTCCTTCATGTCGGCCTCCATCGAGTCCACCACGCTTAGCACAAATATGATTGAAAAAATACCAATGGACACACCTAACAACGACAGCGCACTGCGAAGTTTGCTCACCAGCAAGGCCTTGGTAGCGAATTGAAAACTTTCCTTTATTAGTCCTAAAAACATGTGTGTGCGAAACTAAATGCAAGCTGCAACAATCGATTTAATTGTGGGATGAATGGCAAAATATACTTGGCTCCATCCCGTTGGCGATGATTGGTTGCAATCGGCCCAATTGTTTTGCATAGTCTTGTCGCAACGTTCGCCATTCATTGATTCCAAAAAAAATTATACCATTTGTTTTGCTCTTTGCCACTTTATTTCTGTGCAGAAGTGAGCAATGCGCTGGCCAATTGGGCAATAAAAAAACAATCCTGCTGGCCATTTCAAATGACACGTTGGTGTTTGATTCTTTAGCAATTATGCCCGGCACATTGGTCGTTAAAATGCGAGATGAAATGCTCGACAGCACCCAATTTTATGTCAACGAGTTGCAAAGCATGTTGATAATAAAAGACACTTTATTGTGCGATACTTTGGAGTTGAGTTACCGCACATTTCCTTTTCCTTCCGGCAGAAATTGGAGTCATAAAAACACAGATATTGTCCGCACAAATAAGCGCGACAATTTCAAACCATACCTCATTGGGGCTGCGCCAAATCCATCACTTTTGGATGATAGCGGAATACAAAAAAACGGTTCCATTTCGCGCGGAATTTTGTTTGGCAACAATCAAAACCTTTCAGTCAATTCCAATTTGAATTTGAATTTGAGCGGAAAAATAACTGAGCGATATAGCATTCTGGCTTCCATTACAGACGACAACATTCCTATACAACCGCAAGGAAATACACAACAGTTGCAGGATTTTGACCAAGTATTTATTCAACTCTATGATGAAAAAACAAAATTGATAGCAGGCGATTTCATACTTCGAAAACCGCATGGATATTTCATGTCGTATTTCAAAAGAGCACAAGGAGCTTATGTGCAACATGCTGAAAAAATAGCTTTAAAAAACGGAGTTAGCTTATTAAATATTGAAGCTTCTGCATCCATATCAAAAGGGAAATTCGCACGCAATTCGATACAGGGAATAGAAGGCAACCAAGGGCCTTACAGATTGAACGGTGCCGATGGCGAATTGTTTATCATAGCCTTGGCCGGAACGGAACAGGTTTATGTGGATGGCAAACTTTTGCAACGTGGGCAAGACAAAGATTACGTGATTGATTACAACGCAGCAGAAATTGTTTTCACTCCGCGCCAATTCATCACCAAAGACAGAAGAATAGCTGTTGAGTTTCAATATTCAGAAAAGAGATTTGCTCGGCCACTGGTTCAAACAGCAATTGTTTTAGAGAAAAATTCTCACAAATTTTACTTGAATACCTACAGTGAGAATGACGCAAAAAATCAACCGCTGCAACAAGACCTTACTCAAAGTGACAAAGCCCTGTTGGCCGCATCGGGCGATGACTTATTTGGAGCATTCACTTCCGGAATTGATAGTGTTGGTTACTCTAACAATCTTGTTCTATATGCCTCTATAGACACCTTGGGCTTCGACTCTGTTTTTATTTTTTCCACTGACTCAGCCGTTGCAAAATATAGACTGACATTCACCTCAGTGGGCCTGCGCAATGGCGATTACGTTGAGGATGGTTTCACCGCGAATGGCCGAAAATTTAAATGGATTGCTCCAATTGAAGACAATGGAAATATGGTGCATCAGGGAAATTATGCTCCAATCATTTTGCTTTCAACACCAAAAAAAACACAGATGGTAAGTGCCGGTGCCGAACTGAATTTGGCATCAAAACAAAAACAAAATATGGGAACCAATACTTTGATTTTGGAAGGGGCAATGAGCAATCGTGATTTGAATACTTTCTCGGATCTCGATGCGAAGGATGATGTAGGCTTTGGGTTCAAAACAAAATACAAACGCGAACGAAAAAGCAATGTGGAGGTCTCTGCCACCAACGACTCTTCGCACATACATAACAAAGGTGCGCAAAACGTACGCGTAATTTCTTTGGGTTATGAGTACACCTCAAAATACTTCGTTCAAATAGAGCGTTTCCGCGAAGTAGAGTTCGCACGCAATTGGAATATTTCTAATATGAATATTGCCAACTACCAACACATCGCCTCAAGTGAAATGAGTTGGTCAAAAAAAAAATTGGGCCTCATATCATTTGGTGCAGATGGTTTTTTAATAGGCGAAAATTATCAGGGATACAAAGGAAAAATTGCTACCAATATTTTAACCGAAAAAAAATTCAATGCAATAATCAACGCCTCTTATCTGACAACAAAAGGGCAAATAAAAACACAATTTTTCAGACACAAATCCAACGTATCGAAACAGTGGAAACATGCGCGCATTTATTACAAAGACGAACATGAAAATAACATTTTCTATCTCAATAATTCAGATTCTTTGGCCGCAAACACTTATCAGTTTTATGATTGGGAAGTGGGCATTGGAACGGCAGATACAGCGAATAAAAGCGTGACTATTTATTACAGGGAAAGAATAGATAGAAAGGCACAACTATTCAATCTGGCAAGTGCCGCAAGAGCAGAACAGTTTGGAGCATTGCTAACACTGCGTGGCAAAAAGGAATCGCGGTTGAGTGTGAACATCAGCAACCGCAAATTGCGGGTTGTCAATCCCGAATTATTTACACAGTCGCCAGAGAACACATTGCTCGCCAGAGTGGAATACAACTTCAAATTGAAAGATGGTTTTTTGCAAAGCACCACCTTCTATGAAGTTGGCTCTGGGCTGGAACAAAAACGTGAATTCATTTATCTCGAAGTGCCTGCGGGACAGGGTGTTTTTGTTTGGTACGACTACGACAATGATGGCGTTAAAGACCTGCAAGAATTTGAAATAGCGCAATTCAGTTACGAAGCCAACTACATACGCTCATCAGTTCAAAGCAACGATTATGTTCGAACCTTCACCAACCAATTCAATCAATCGTTCACAATTACACCAATGAAATGGCTGAAGAAAAAAACATGGTGTAACAATGTATTAAATCGCTTTATGAATCAAACATCCATCCGTGCTGACAGAAAAACAACCCGCGAAAACAAGACAGATCGATTCAACCCATTTTTGGTAGAAGTGGCCGACAGTGCATTGCTTTCATTGAATGGCTTGTTTCGAAATATTTTGTTTTTCAACAAATCGAATCCCACATTTGGATTGGATTACACCTACCAAAACACAAAAAACAAAACCCTACTGAGCAACGGCTTTGAAACACGCGGTGACTATTTTCATCAGGCCGGATTGCGCTGGAATTTTGTGCATGAGGTTACTTTTTTCGTTGATGGCAGAAGAGGAATAAAGGCGGCTTCATCGGATTTTTTGAGCGGAAGGAATTATACTTTAAACTACTTCTCTGTGCAACCAAAGTTGACATGGCAACCGAATACCACGAGCCGTTTTGCGGTGGTAGCGCAATACTTAGCAAAGACCAACGTGTTGGGAATTGAGAAAACATCTATACAAAAAATGGGTGCTGAAGCAACAATAAACAGTACGGAAAAGGGGAGCTTCATTGCGGAATTAAACTATTTCAAAATCACTTATTTGGGAGCCTCCAACAATTCGCTTGCATTCGAAATGCTAGAGGGACTCAGCAAGGGAAATAATTTTACTTGGAGCGCAACCATACAGCGAACTGTGGCTAAAAATCTTCAACTCAATTTAATTTACAACGGAAGAAAGCCCGAAGAAGTGAAAACGATACACTCGGGTGGCGTTCAGTTGAGAGCGTTTTTTTAAGGCAGCAGCACATTAGAAATCCATTGCAGATTCTGCGCTTATTCCGTTAAAAAAATTAAAGGAAGTTGAATCAAAGTATTTGCCCACATTCAATAAGCATTACACATGTGATTATTTCCTAAAGCTCGTCATGTAATAACAAGCGCACTTTCTATCTTCACCCACTCACATCATTCACAAGATACATCCTATGACTAGAAAACTCACCGCTATAATTGTAGATGACGAAGAATTTGCACGCGAAAACCTTCGCATGCTTGTGGAGGAATATTGCGAAGAGGTGCAACTCCTAGGTGCTGCATACTCCGCAGCTCAAGCGCGTCAGCTTATTGAGGACACCAATCCCGATCTCATTTTTCTTGATATCATGATGCCTGGCGAGGATGGCTTCATGTTCTTACAATCGATAGAGGAGCGCACCTTTCAGGTCATTTTCACCACTGCATTTCGCGATTATGCTTTGCGCGCCATCAAAGAAAGTGCTATTGATTACTTGGAAAAACCAATTGATATAGAAGAGCTACAAAAGGCAATAGCAAAGGTGAAAGATGTATTGGATAATAAAAAAACAGCACGTGTTAGTGACACGAGAATTGCAAAAGTTTTAGAAAACATAGCCCTGACCAACACCGTTGAGAAAACGGTAATTCCTACAAAAGATGGGCTTGCCATTGTCAAAAACACAGACATTATTCACCTTGAAGCGTATGAAAATTATACAACCATTCATCTTTTGGGTGGTAAAAAATATGTGAGCAGCAAAAGCATAAAAGCTTTTGAAGACCGCCTAGATCCGAACATGTTTTTTAGATTACATAAATCACACATTATCAATATTGCTCACCATCTGAAAGAATTTAGTCGCACCAATGGCAACATAGCTATAATGACTGACGGTACACAAATACCTGTTGCGCGCAGGAAATTGCAAGACTTTCTTGAAAAAATTAGTAGCATTTAATTTGATATGAATGTAGAAGAAAGAAAATGTAGCCGTGTAAAGCACCACTGGAATCAGTTCATATTTATGTGTTTGAAAAACGTAACATACAATGGCCTTTTTTCTTCGGCTATAAAGTCCTTACAATTCTCGAAAGTGTACCATCCATTTTCCAAGATTCTTATCCTCATTTTTAGCACTTGCTCGTTTACAGTTTCCGCCCAGCAATATACTTTTATCCAGTATAGCTTAAATGAAGGACTAGCGCAATCGCAGGTAAGATGCATCTTTCAAGACAGTCGCGGTTATATATGGGCAGGCACCTTGGGTGGCCTTTCGCGTTTTGATGGCCGCCAATTTTTCAATTATGATCGGCAAAATGGATTTTCTCACAATCAAATAAATTGTGTGATAGAACTACACAATGGCACCATCGCTGCCGGTTCAAACGGTAGTATTAATTTCATAAATGGCATTGGTGTTAAGAATATTTCGCTGCCCGAAATGCACGAAGAAGATGTCGTGAACGCGCTATACGAGGATGAACAAGATCGAATTTGGATAGGCACCGACAGCGGCCTTTTGATGTATTCAGTCGTTGAGTCCAAATTTGTGGAAAGTCCAGAGGTGTGTGTCGCCCTTTCAAAATCGCACATCAAGACATTTCATTCTTCAAAAAATAAACTGTTTATTCTCACCAAAGAAAAAATTTGGACTTTGCATCACAATGAGCTTCACACCTTTTTTGAACCCGTCCTTCCCGAAACAAATTTATTTGACCTCACCGAAACAAGCAACGGAAATTTTTGGGTCACATCAAAAGGTGAAGCACTCATACAGCTCGATCATGAAGGAAAAATCATTAGGAATTACAGCGGAGTTGCAAATCTTAATTCAAGCACACTCACCCAAATAATTACATCAGAAAATGGCGACTTATTTATCACATCGCGATTCGGATTTTACAAATTTGATGGCGAAAATTTTAAACCCTTTACAGAAAAGGAAGGTCTGCCCACAAATGATATTCGTGATGTGCTGCAAGATCGCGATGGCAACATTTGGCTGGCTACTTATGGAAGCGGAATTCAAAAATTTACTGGTGAAATATTTACAAGCTATTCCACTAAGGATGGCTTAATTGGCAACGCAGTCATGTCTATTGTGCAAGACCAATCTGGCGATTTCTGGTTCTCCACATTTGATAAAGGCATTTGTAAAATGGTAAACGATTCTATCATGCTTTATGACTTAAAAGATATCACATCACAAAACAGAATTTGGAGCAGTCTGGGAGATATCGAAGGCAATTTGTGGTTCTCCTCTTCAGACGGTTTGTTTCAATATTCGAAATCCAGTTTCAAAAATTTCAACGTAAATGATTCCCTGCCTTCTGACATGGTGTTAAGCCTTTTTCAAGATAAAACTGGTTTGATATGGATCGGAACTTCGAAGGGCGTTGCAACCTTTTCTGGCGGTAAATTTTCCAAAATAATTGAGCAAAATGCACCAACCAAAAGAGTGCGTTGTATTAAAGAAGACCGAATTGGAAATCTTTGGTTCGCAACCAACATTGGCGTGTTCAAATATGACAGAAAAATTTTCACTTCTTATAGCCAGAAAGATGGCCTTCCTGACAATTCTACCAACTGCATCGAAGTAGATGAATACAACCATATATGGGTCGGAACAATGGGCGGTTTGGCGGTATTGAACGGAACACAATTCACTACTTCCGACATCCACAATACACCAGGATCTGATGTCATAAATTTTTTGAAGTACCACAACAAGACATTATGGATAGGAACAAATAATGGATTACACAGCACCACTTTGGATGCACAAATGGCAGAAAACAAATTGCGGTTCAAACACTATGGATTAGAAGATGGACTAAGAAGTTTGGAGACCAACCTTAATGCGGTGTATGTGGACAACAGCGGAGACCTTTGGTTTGGCAGTACTGAGGGAGTTGTAAAAGTAAATAGTGAAAAGCAGACTTATGATAAAGTCAGCAAGCCCCCTCTGCTTTCGCTTGCTAAAATCCAAATCAATTTGCAAGATCGAGATTGGACTAAAACGAGCGGTAACACAAACTCAATTACAGGCTTGAGCGAAAATCTAAAACTCAACTATACTGACAACCACGTTACCTTTTATTTTACTGGAATTTCATCCACCTATCCCAGCGATATTCAATATCAATATATACTTGAAGGCTTGGATGAAGAATGGAAACCAATTACCAAAAATAACTTTGCAACCTATAGCAACTTGCCTTTTAGCACATTCACTTTTCTTGTAAAGGCAGCCAATAAGGAAGGGATGTGGTGCGACCCAATTAGCTACACTTTTAGTATTACCCCGCCATTTTGGTATCGCTGGTGGTTCATAGCATTAGAAGTTTTGACAGCAATAGGTGTGTGCACTGTCATCATTCAAAGCAGAAGAAAAGCAGCCAAAGAAAAAAGGGATAAGGAGTGGTTTGAAGTACGTTCCAAAATGTTGGCCTTGGAGCAACAATCGCTGAACAGCAGTATGAATCGACATTTTATCTTTAATGCCCTAAACAGTATTCAATATTACATCAACAGGCAGGACAAATTGGCCGCCAACAAATACCTCACGGATTTTGCGAAACTCATACGAAAAAATTTAGACACCTCCGAGGACAACCTCACATCGCTTGCCGATGAAATAGAAAGACTCCAACTTTATCTTAAACTAGAACACATGCGTTTTAAGGACAAATTTGAATACAAAATCAACATTGATCCGTTGCTTGATCTAAATAGGATAAAGGTCCCAGCCATGATAGTCCAGCCCTTTCTTGAAAATTCAATATGGCATGGACTGTTGCCAAAAGATGCACATGGCCTTGTTCAAATAGATATTCTAAAAAATAATGGTCACGTTGAATTCGTCATTACCGACAATGGTGTAGGAATAGAGAACAGTTTGAAGAACAAAACAGGAACAGACAGCCATATTTCCAAAGGAATGGAAATAACCAAAAGTCGCATAGACTTGATAAAAAAAACCACAGGGCAAACCATCGAACTACGCGGCCCATATCAGTTTGTAGAAGAACTTACTGGCGAAACAGGTACTAAAGTCAGGATAACATTGCCCGAAAATTTTCATGAACTTTTTTCTCAATAGGTTTGTATAAATCAAATACTTGTTTACATTTGTGAAGATTTCATAGTTGAAAAGTGATGTTTAAAGAGTTTAAAAAAATATTTTGGATATTAGCACTTATGGTGTTAGTAGCTTCTTGCTCTAAGGATTCCGAAATGTTTGCACCATGTAGTGAGGATGCGAAAATTCAAAAAATGACCACCTTTGAGGGGGTTGAAAATGATGGTGACTCAGACAATGACGGTATCAACGATGATGCTGACTCGGACAATGACGACATCAATGATGATGACGACACCGAAGATGATGATGACTCAGACAATGACGAAATCAACGATGATGACGATACTGAAGATGATGATGACTCTGACGATGACGACATCAACGATGATGATGACAAAGAGAATGACTCCAGAGCTTTTAAAGGTGATAATTTATAAAAATAATTTTTGATACAAATTTGGCCAACATTAAATCGTTGGCCTTTTTTATTCAACCCCATTTTTCTTCACTTATTTAGAAATAGACAAGATTGAAAAAAAGAAAAATGGATCTCCGAATTACTTTAGGCAACGTTGCAAAAAAAACAAGTGTCTTAAACACATATTTGATAATTTTCCGATTCTTATTTCTTTTATGAAGCCATTATTTTCATTCATTTTATTTGTTGCTACAAGTTTGAGTGCCATTGCCCAGACCGCTGTTAGCTTCAACGAGATAGGTTTGAATGCAACGCCATTTATCAATCAATACTTAGATTTCAACAAGGATTCTAATGACGTATTGAGTCCTTATATGATTTCGTACGAACATCGCTTTAACAAACTAGGCTTTAGGGTTGGCCTTGGACTTTTTTCGTCCGATGATTTGCATCAACCAGATGACGATAACACAGAACCCTCTATTAGAAATACAACCACTAATTTTTCAATTCGGACAGGTGCTGTTTTCTATAAAGACATCACCCAAAAGTTTTCACTCAAATATGGTTTGGATGCCTTTTTCAAATACAATCTTGACAAAAGCGTTACATCAACAACAGATTTATTTGGTGCAAAACAAATTGTCAGCATCAGTGACCTTTCTTATGAAGTAGGGCTTTCACCATTTGTTTTTATCCAATTTCATTTATCACCACATTGTAGTTTAGGAACCGAATTGCTCGGAAGATTGTCCTATTTAAGAGAAACCACAAAAGAAGACGACTCGAAATTTCCTGATTTTTCAGATGAGCAAACAAGCAAGGGAACAAGATTTTCAATTGATCCGCCAACAGCACTTTTCTTTATTTTTAGATTTTAATTTTATCACCTCTAATAATTCATTCCAATGAAAAATTCAATTTTGTTTTTACTTCTAGCCATATTCTCGATGATATGGATACAGGCTTGTAAAAAGGAAGCGGCTACTGCCGGGGCTCGTGTTCCTGTATTACCAAACATTGTGGAGAAATACAATGAAGTGCCCAACGGATCTGGTGTAGCCAATCCTTTTGGCACTATGCAGATTACCAACGAAAAAGCAACCCTTGGCCGTGTCTTGTTTTATGAAACACAACTATCTGTAAACAATAGCACAAGTTGCGGAAGTTGCCACAATCAAAACAAAGGTTTTGCAACCAATAATGCCATTGATGAAGGATTTAACGGAGGCATGACAACACGCAACGTACCTGCTATTACCAACCCTTGTCTTCAGTCTTCTTATTTCTGGGATATGAGCGAAAACAATTTGAGCGCAATGGTGACACAACCAATATCCAATCATATAGAAATGGGGATTGAAGAACCAGAATATATGGTGGCAAAGGTGAAAAGCTTGCCATACTACAATGACCTGTTCATTGCGGCATTTGGCGATGCAAATGTTACCTCCAACAGAATTGGCGAGTCGCTTTCAAGTTTTGTAGGCTCCATGATTAGTGTTACTTCAAAATATGATACGGGTCTTCCAACTAATTTTTCAAACTTCACTGATCAAGAGCGTTTAGGTCAACAATTGTTCATGGTTGATCTGCCTTGTGCTGGCTGCCATAGCGGTGAAAATTTCGCAGGATGGGGTTCAATGGCTATGAACATAGGGTTAGAAAGTAATTATGTTGACCCTGGAGTACCTGGCATTGATTGGAACACCGGGCAACCGCTCAACGGCTGGTTCAAAGTCCCCTCTCTTAGAAATGTGCAACTTTCTGCTCCATACATGCACGATGGAAGATTTAATACTCTGGAAGAAGTAGTGGAGTTCTATAATAGTGGCATTGCTGCACACGACCAGCTTGCTTTTAATCTTCGTGAAGGTTGGAATGGCGGCTTTTTTGGACAGGGAGATGAATTAGATCCAAATGTAAATGGATTGGATCCAGTTCGTCTTGAGATGACACAATATGAAAAAAATGCCTTAGTAGCATTCTTGAAAACCTTGACAGATGTAACCACCATTAGTCAACAAAAATTTTCGGACCCATTTGTTTTTCAGCAATAATGAAATTTTGATACACGGGGCAAATTTTTTTAGGCCCTGTGTTTTTTTTTATTCAATAAATGATTATACAACTCCGAAAATATTTTTTATTTTTTCTAATGCTACCGCTGTTTTCTGGGTGCATAAAAGAAGAAACGCCAATTGACAATAAGGTGTATCCTGAATATATTGTGTTTGGTCAATACATAGACATGAGTAATTGCTTTGGTTCTCAAAGTCAATGTGTCAATATTTTCAAAATTGACGCCACCGGAGTTTATGATGATGTCAATAGCGTTTATCCAATCAATACCCAACCAATAAACGGTGCTTTTTCATTGAAGAAATCATCAAATGCAGCAATCAATATTGAAACACTTTTTAAAGACAATCCAATCCCTAGCGAATTGCTTGACCATGATTCCGGTACCATTGGCGAGGCACCCGTTTGGGCAAATAATTTTTACCTTGAAGTAAAAACTTCAAAAGGATATCAGCATTGGATACTGGATGGCCAATTCAATGGAAGTTTGCCAGGTAGTATTCAAAATTATCTGAATATCATTTCATTGGCGGTCAATATTGCCACATCAGGTTAGTAAAAGGAATATGGCATTTTCTTTTCTTCGGAAGTATTCGACCTAATGACCAATCGTTGTCCCTAGTCGTTTTCCAAGTTCAAGGTATTCAACAATTGCACATTTGACATGTGTAAAAATCACGATTTCTTTATGCCGCGACTTGTTGACAGTTTGCAACATTTGGCCTGATTCTTTGGTTTAAAGAATTAGAATAATTTGCAATGATTTGGTCTTCCTAATTTGCTCAATTCAAGTTGAAATTTTTTGAAAACAAAACATTGCACCAAAAGCAAACAACATGATAACCGCCCTACAACTTTTAAAAACTGACCTGCCTATATTGAGTGCACAAGATGACCCTATTAATGCACTCAACTTAATGGATGAGTATCGTGTGAGCCACCTACCGGTGGTTGACAACGGAAAATTTCTTGGGGTCATTTCGGAAACCACTTTGATGTCGGCAGATGCCATTATTGGTAGCAGTCAGTTCGAATTGCAACTTGTAAAAAGCTGCGTTTTGCCAACAGTACACATATTGGATGTGCTAAAAGAAGCAGGAATACATCACATCACACTTATACCTGTTGTGGACCAAGAAAACAACTACATGGGTGCTGTAACATTGGAAGATTTGGTTGAAAAATTAAGCGAGATGCAAGGGGCAGCGCAGCCTGGTGGAATCATCGTTTTAGAGATGTGGGAAAAGGATTATAGTTTGCAACAAATAGCTCGAATTGTGGAAGAAAATGACGCGAAAATATTGAGTACTTCTGTCAGCCCTGGTGACAATGGAAAAATAGAAGTTCATTTGAAAATAAGTCAACCAGATGTGAACCCAATTTTGCAAAGTCTTGAGCGATTTAGTTATGATGTGAAGGCTAGTTATCAGGAACAAGAATATACTGAGGACATCAAAAAACGATACGAAGAATTGATGCGGTATTTAAACATTTAGTACTTCGCCAATTTTCTAATCACCCAAGGTGCCTTGTCAAATTCAAATTGACAAGGCATTGTACTTTTCGGACGATTGTAAATATTATATTTCTTCCGAAAAAAATGAAAATCGCACTCTATGGCAAGCGCTTTAATGAAGAACATGCTGGCACTGTAAGCAAACTCATTGATGCGTTGATAAGAAGGGGCATCAGCATCATGGTGTACGAAACTTTTCATGGATTCTTAGCCACAAAAATCAGCCTGCCCTCTACCGTTACCACTTTCAGTTCGCATGAGGAGCTTGTTGGTACCCACTTCTTGATTAGTGTTGGAGGAGATGGCACCTTGCTAGATACCGCAGCAATCATACGTGACTCGCGCATACCTGTGTTGGGGGTGAATACCGGACGACTTGGATTTCTTTCCAACGTGTCACCAGAAAATATTGATGAGGCCATTGAATCTTTAATCAATGGTGATTTTGTAACTGACAGTCGCGCATTGATAGAGGTGAAAAGTTCGAGTCAAACTTTCGGTGATTTTCCCTTTGCCTTAAATGAAGTGGCGATATTGAATAGAGAACGCAACAGCATGGTCACTATCCATGCTTATGTAAATGATTTGTTCATGTCCACCTATTGGGCCGATGGCCTTATTGTGGCCACACCAACGGGAAGTACCGCATACTCCCTAAGCTGTGGCGGTCCTATTGTGATGCCCGGGAGCGACAACGTGGTGCTGACACCCATAGCCCCTCACAACCTCAATGTTCGCCCATTTGTAATAAGCAATACCAGCAAAGTGACCCTGCGTGCTGAGGGCCGTTCAACTGAATTTCAATTGACAATTGATAGCCGTTCTTATGTAATTAATAGCGAAACAATTTTGGAACTTACATGCGCCAGTTTTCGCTTAAATCTTGTGGCGCTCAAAGGCCAAAATTTCTTTAATACCATCCGCAACAAAATGGGCTGGGGCTTGGACAAAAGAAATTAGTAATAGGCCTGCTATCTCTCGATGTGCAATTTTTCGAGAATAAATTCTAAACAAATTCAGGGTTGCAGATTCTAAATAGTCATTATCTGATAAAGTCAATTTTCAATTAGGTTTGTCAAAACTCAAGCAGTCCTATTTATGGACTTTGCATAATTAGTTTTTTTTGATTGAATATTATGGGATGTAATAGTTGTTCTACAGGAAGTAATGGATTGCCGGGAGGTTGCAAAAACAACGGAGCATGTGGTGCTTATGGTTGCAATAAATTGGAAGTATTTGATTGGCTCAATGGCCTTGCATTGCCCGATGGCCAAAAACCATTTGATATTGTAGAAATTCGATTCAAAAACAGCCGTAAAGGTTTTTTCAGAAACAGCAATAATCTGGAGCTATATGCTGGTGATGTGGTAGCTGTGGAGGCTAGTCCGGGTCACGATGTAGGCGTGGTGAGTCTAGTGGGCGAATTGGTTCGAATACAGATGAAACGCAAAGAAGTAAAAGACAATTACGAATTAAAAAAAATATTGCGCAAGGCCAAAGAAGAAGACATTTCGAAATGGCAAGACGGCCGCAAATTGGAACAAGACACCATGATAAGGGCACGCACCATAGCGCGTGACTACCAACTGGAAATGAAGTTGAGCGATGTAGAATATCAGGGCGACAAAACCAAAGCCACTTTTTTCTACACAGCAGATGGGCGCGTTGATTTTAGAGAGCTCATCAGAAAATATGCTGACACTTTCAAAGTAAAAGTAGAGATGCGCCAAATTGGTTATAGGCAGGAAGCAGGCCGCCTTGGAGGCATAGGCTCCTGTGGCCGAGAGCTGTGCTGCTCGTCATGGCTTACCGACTATAGGGCAGTAAGCACAAGTGCTGCACGCTATCAACAGCTTTCTTTAAATCCACAAAAACTTGCAGGCCAATGTGGCAAGCTAAAATGTTGTTTGAATTATGAACTTGATCAATATGTAGAAGCCTTAAAAGAATTTCCAAGCACGCAGATAAAGCTGCAATTGCCAAAGGGAGTTGCCATGCATTTCAAAACTGATTTATTCAAACGAACCATGTTTTATGTGTATGAAGGACAACATGGCGAGGCACCTTTTGCGCTGAGTATTGAGGCTATAAAAGAAATAATCGACCGCAACAAAAAAGGAATTGTAGTGCAAGACGTTGAGGAATTTATGGCTGAGGAAATACATGAGGAAGAAACAGATTTTGCGCAAGTGGTTGGCCAAGACAGCCTGACGCGATTTGATCAAAAACGTGGACGTGGCGGAAAGAGTAGAAACAACAAACAACGAGCAGAAAGAGGAAACGCCTCTGCAAATAGACAGAGCATACAGCCAAGTGGAAACAGAACACAAGGTGATAAAACAATAAGCCCACAACAAGAAGGAAATAGACCGACCAGACCTAATGCCCCTCGCAATCCGGCAAACAAAAACAATCCGCAAAAACAACAACAACAAAACAGACCCAATCCAAACCGAGAAGGGAATAAACAAAGACCTGACGGGCGCAAACCCCAAGGGAATAGAACTCCAAACTCTGGAGCATCGGATAACAAGCCAAAAGACGCTGGTAACAGCAAACCTCAAAATGATAATCCGCAACAAAGTCAATGAGAACTCTTGGTTTTTTGCTAATAGTTGCCGTACTTTTTCTTCAAGCCTGTTCCGACAATATTGTGTTTGAAGCCAACACCGCAATATCAGCGGGCAGCTGGAGCGAAAAAGAACCTGTCCGTTTTGAATTTGAAATAACCGACACCACAGCATTTCACAATTTTTATGTCAATCTGCGCAACGGAGAAAATTATCCTTTTAGCAATCTTTTTGTATTTGTAGAATTGGAATTTCCAAACGGAAAAAAATCAGTGGATACTGTCGAATGTTTTCTTGCCGACAAAACGGGAAAGTGGTTGGGCAGCGGACTTGGGGACATATATGACAACCGCTTTTTGTATCAACAACGAAAGTTGTTTCCAATATCCGGAGGCTATCGATTGAACATTTATCAAGGCATGAGAAAGGAAGAATTGGAGGGAATAAATGACGTTGGATTTCGATTGACTCGTGTCAAATAGTAATTCCAAAAAAAAAAATGTTTCAACACATTTCACATCATCATGAGGAAGGCTGAGTAGGAATTTAGTGTAGTTTTTAAATCCATTTCATTCGTGCATTTTGGCTAGGGCTGTGCTGCATATTTTGCCTTTGTCTTTTTGACTATCTCATCGAAAATAATCCTTGCGCGCAGCACATAAATAGGTGAAGTGAGACGGTGATCAATAGCGCGATTATTTTTCAACATCACGCGATAACCCAGTCCTACACCCAAACCAACAAGGTTCAGAATCTTGTATTCCACTGTCATTACTGGTTCATACAATATTATTCTGCCTTTGCTAAAAATGTTTTTTTGTTCGCCATTTTTATATTGTAAAAAACTTTTTCCAAAGCCTAGCTGAACAGGAACGGCCACTTCCCATGGGCCTTTTTTGTAAAACGAATATTCTATGTAAGGTGCGATGTAACGCATTTTCAACTCCACTTCCACAATGGTGTTGTTGACCACCATGCGCTCAGTAAATCCTTGCCCAAGCCAATTGTACCCAATGCCAAGGCTAAGTGTTTTGTTGAAAGACACACCAAGTTTTATTCCTTGAATGCGGGCTGAACGGCCTGCAATAAAAGAATTGCGCGAATCAAATTTGAATACTGGTGCCGGTTTGTACTTCAAAATATTGCGCAAGGAGTCAGACAAATTGATGGATTGTGCAAACATCAATGGTGATGAAGAAACAAATACCAAGACCGCAGAGAAACAAAATAAATATAAGCGCACGATGCGAAAATAATCGCGGTTCGGTGTCACGAATTTATCCTGCACATTCAATATAGATTAGTGGAAAAAGAGTGTTTAGACAAAGTGATTATAGAATAGCTATTCCGTTTGATGCGCCAAAAATGCGCTTGCTCATATTTTCCATGTTATTGATTTTCTGAAAAGTCATCAGCCATTTGTTTTGCTTGTTCTAAAACTGTCTTTACTGCTTGGTCTTGTTTGTCGGGTGGATAGCCATACTTTTTAAGAATGCGTTTTACAATCACTCTCATTTTTGCTTGCACACTTTCTTTAATTGTCCAATCAATCGTTACAGATTTTTTTACGCTGTCAACTAATTCTCTTGCTATCGTTTTCAAAACTTCATCACCCAAAACTTTTACTGCACTGTCGCTAACTTCAAGTGCATCATAAAAAGCAAGTTCACGAAAGTCAAGTTTCAAATCTTCGCCTCGTTTGTCTGCTTGCTTAATGTCCTTTGCAAGTTTTATTAACTCGTCAATAATTTGTGCTGCACTCAAAGCATTGTTCTGATAGCGTTTTATTGCATCAGCTAACAACTCCGAAAACTTTTTGCTCTGAACAATATTTCTGTGTGAACGGTTTTTAATTTCATCATTCAGCAATCTTCTTAAAAGTTCTAACGCCAAATTTTTTCTTGGCATTCCTTTTATCTCTGCTAAAAACTCGTCTGATAAAATTGAAATCTCTGGCTTGTCAATTCCTGCCGCTTGGAAAATGTCAATCACTTCTGTTGAAATCAAAGCATCAGAAATTATTTGCCTGATTGCTGTTTCAACTTCTTCATCACTCCGTTTCTTTTGGCTCTCACGAAGTTTTGTAATCCTTGCTTTGATTGCTTGGAAGAAACTCAAATCATCTCTTATTTCTATTGCTGTCGGGTGTGGAACTGACAATGCAAATGCTTTTGAAAGGTTAATCACATTTGCATTGAAACGGTCTTTGCCTTTATCCAAACTCAAAACAAAATCTGTTGCATCTAAAATGAAAGTGAGTTTTTCTTTTGGCTGCAAGCCAAAGAATTTTTTGTAATCAAACTTGTCAAACAGTCCAACAACCACTTCATACAACTCCAACATTTTTGCAACGGCTTCTTCTTGGTTGAATTCTATTTTTCCTTTTCCTCCGCTGTCGGTGTAAATGCTCAATGCTTTTTTCAAGTCCTGTGCAATTCCCAAATAGTCCACAATCAAACCGCCTTCTTTATCTCTGAAAACTCTGTTCACTCTTGCAATCGCTTGCATGAGGTTGTGTCCTGTCATGGGCTTGTCCACATACAGCGTATGCAAGCAAGGTGCATCAAAACCTGTGAGCAACATATCACGAACAATAATCAATTTCAATTCGTCTTTCGGGTCTTTCAATCTATCGCCAATAGATTTTCTGCGTTGCTTGTTTCGTATGTGTTCTTGATAATCCAATGGGTCGCTTGATGAACCTGTCATTATC
>JAYSWI010000287.1:0-5462 GCA_043718125.1 Flavobacteriales bacterium | reverse complement strand
ATATGACTGGCAACCAACACAATCAGTGGGCAATGCTGGATAAAGATGGTTCTAACCATGAATTCATTATCGCAGTGTTTGAGGAAGATTGTGCGGTGGCCAATACCCCTGGTTCCTTTTCAGTAAATGGCACGTTTACTAACTTGCCATGCAATACTGCTTGGTCTCATAATGTTACATATCCGAATGTTGGACCAACTGCTGATGATTTAAATCTGAGTATTACTGGCGGTGTCTGGAATATCAATGTTTTCCAAAATCCTGCTCCTGTCAACACCGTGCTTGAATACACTTTTTCGCAAGCACCTCCTATACCAAATGCATTCTTTTATATACCTGGAGGATTTGTGAACAATATAACTGTAACGCCAATTGGTGGTGGCTGCGGAGTATCAGCTACTTCGCTTGGCAATGGTTTATGGTCGTTGGGTAGCTTATGTGGAAGTGGTTTTGATTATCAAATCAACTTTAATATTGACTATACCTGCACATTGAACACTATTGGTGGAAGCATCTATCAGCCAATAACAATTCCTATTTACTACGGCTTTGATTGTAACAATCCACTCACAGACGGAGCTGTTCTTACTGACTTGGATCCTAACAACGATCCTTGTTTTGATGAAATGCAATTGCTTACTATTAATCCACAACCAAGCGGGTTGGCGGCTAACGTAGTTTCAGGCTCTGCAACAAGTGCGGATTCATGCACACCGTTTTTCGTTGACTTTATGATCTCTTCGACTGAAGAGGCAGATGTAAGCGCCCTTCTTGCAAACCTCTCATCGGATGGATTGACTATAACTGATGTTAGTTTCACTTACCCATTTCCCGGAATTGAAATACCCGTAGCTGGGCCATTCTCAGACCCTATGAATATTGATCTGGCCAGCTTGATTGGAGGAAATTTTCCTGGAAGTCATTTTACACCTATCGCACCTCAGCTTTTATTACACGTAGAATATTTGGCGACTTGTAACACCAATGATGCTGATATTGAGTTAGAAGTAAGTGGTGAAAGTGCTTGTGGTGATTTGCTTGTTGTGCAAGTGCCACATCATATTGCGATTATTCCTTTAGAACCCGCTGACATTAGCATAATCTCTGACGGAAATTTCGATTGTGAGTTGACAGGCATAACGATCAATGCAAATGGAATTTCATCCATTACCAATGGTTTCGTGATTGATGTTTTATTGCCAGAAGACTTTACACTATCGAATATTGTTCCTGCATATACCGCTTCAAATACGAATGGAGGTATTACAACCTACTCATGGAACTTTATCTCACCAGGTGTTTCGTTACAAATCACTTTCGACTTGGCAGTTCAATCTGGCTATTGCCAAAATTTTGATTTCAACGTAAATGCTTTAGCAACAGATGATGAAGGTTGTAGTGATCTATGCGCGATGCAAATCACGAACACTATTTACGCCTGCTGCCCTCCTTGCGGAGCAGACTTCTCATGGCAATGCTCAGAAAACCTCTGTTACACCTTCACTGACCTGACCTTGAATGGCGATCCGTGCGGGAATGAAACTTGGACTATAAGCGGAATTGTCTACGGAATGGTTGATGCCATTGATTATTGTTTCCCATCATCGGGTATCTATAACATTTGTCATAGCGAGTGCTGCGGTTACTTGCCAGATGGCACACCAAATGTTCTCAATCAGTGTTATGATATTGAAATTACAAATTGTACAATTGAGGGCAGTCAGGCCTGCTATTACCTCCAAAGCCTTTACCCTGACGACTACGGAAGCGAAACCATTCTTGGACCTGATGGAAACCTAATTACAATAGCTGATGTAGCAAACCCGAGTGATCCTGCAAATTCTGAATTGCACATGGTGGCGCATGACCAATTGATCGGTTATCAGTTCGACAAAATATTTGGGGATGGAGAAGACAAAGAATACATAGAACACAATACCTCTATCGCAACGGATGGCGAATTTTATTACAACCTGGGTTTAGTCAATGACGACAATGGAACTTCTATTCTATTGATCAAAACATTGCTTGATGGCACTCCTGCACCTGTCTGGGATACAGGCATTTTGAAAGGCTTTGTTTATGGTTTCAATGATGGTTTTGTGGATGTTGGTTACAAGGTAATAGACATGACCGGAACGAATTGGGTAATGGTGGTAGGCAGAACAACCCGGCAGGCTGACAGCGGATCGGATGCCTTTGCAATGAAAATAAACAAAGCAACTGGTGTGGTGGACGATTACATGATTTATTACGGCAACAATCCAATTGGCAACACTGAAGAATTTGCCTATGATGTAAGACAAATTAATACTCCAGCTGCGCCTATGTATGTATTGGCTGGAGAATCTAGACTTCCGGGAGCAAACGGAGAACGAAATGGGCTTGGATTAGCCATAGATGGGAATCTGAATTTGCTTGCTAATTTTTCTATCAATCAGGTAGTTGGACAGCAAGAAGTGCTTTTTGGTGTTGAGCGTTTCAACAACGAATTGTTTTTCTCTGGAATGTGTAAAGTAGAGGGCTCGAATTGGGACGGACTGATTGTGAAGGCTCCGCTTTCTTTTGGTTCATTGAGTCCTTCAGCCATCTATGCTTATGATGGTGTGCCACTCGGTGCAACCCCACGTGATGATTCATTTAGCGACATAGAAAGGATTGGTGACAGGCTCGTCACGTCAGGCTCAACAGTTGAACCAGGAGTTGAAAGCACTCGCGATGCGACCATCACATTTATAGATCCGTCTGCGCCAATTGTGTTTCCGACACTTCCTCTGCACATCAATCGAGATAACATACCCGATGCTTTTTATGATGTATGTGTAACGCCTGACCAATTGGTTTTCACAGGAACAATAAACCCAACAGGAACAGATGGCGAAACATTCATTGTGAATACAAACCTGAATGGAATGAATGAATGTTGTACCCAAGAATACGGATATTCATTTCCTGTCAGAAGTCGGAAAAGCGATATTGTGCTTGATCAAAAAGATTATAGTATTAGTGTGGACAGATGGGCTCGGATGAATTCAGATTATCACCTAGCAAACCTTTGCGACACCGTTGACACTTGCACACACGAATGCTTCGTAGTGTCCGCTTGGAACTTCCAGTTAGAGCATGATTGCAACTATGTTTTTTGCGAAGCGGCATCCGCTGGCCCGGGTTTTTGGATTGACCAGTATGCATGGAGCATCGATGGTGGGCCACCAATTGACTTCAATCCTTGTATGAATTTTACCATTCCACCCGGCACACACACCATCTGCCTCTGGGTGCATGCCATCAACGGACAAGGACAAGAGTGTGATGACAAATTCTGCCAGGAAATTACTTGTTGCGAAAGACCTGAAGGCTGCGGTGGTGATGTGCTATTTACAGCCACACCCATTACTCCATGTGTCTATCAGTTCACTGATTTCACCGTTCCGTTTGGTGGTTCTACCATAGCCGGTTGGAGTTGGGATTTTGGAGACGGTGGGACCAGTACAATGCAGAATCCGATTCATGCCTATAGCGACCCTGGACCATTTACAGTGCAGCTTACTGTTGGATTTATATATGGCAGTCTCAAGTGCGAATATTCTTTGACTATGGAGTTGAATCCACACTGTGATTCCAATTGTGAAATCTCTTTGAGTGCTTTCGGGCAAAATGTGAATGAGTGTACACTCACCACAAATCCGGTAATCAACTACACAGGCCCATGCACCATCAATTACTATTGGACATTTGGAGATGGCACATCCTCAAACCTACCCAACCCAACACATGTATATCAGCAATCAGGCTCTTATGAATTGTGTCTCACAGTGTGGGTTTCATGTAATGGATACGAATGCTCAGCTTCAGCTTGCAAAAATGGCCTGACGATAAATTGTCCATGCAGTTGTATTGGCATTCCTCAGTTCACGTTAGTCCCAACTGATGACTGTACTATACAATTGACTTATTTGAACAATATCAATCCATGCCTTGAAATCTTGGATATCAAATGGATATTGGGTGATGGAACAACAGCCTCTGGAAATACATATACCCACCAATATCAGGCGGAAGGAAATTACCAAATATGCTTACAGATTACTGCGAGCAATGGCCTCAGCAATTGTCAACTCATCAATTGCATTCCATTGTATGTGAACTGCTCCCTTGGCTTTGCTGAAAGTGGTGCAGATGGAGGAATGCCAGAACCGGATCCACAGCCGTGTTGCGAGCCTGAAAACTTTACATACACCGTGGCAGGATGCACAGTCTGTGTAGAACCAGTTGGAGGCCATTGCATACCGTATAATGATTATTTCTTTTCGTGGGGCGATGGTTCGCCAAACGGTGATGGCCCATGCCATACTTATGGTGCATCAGGTACTTATGATGTAACACTTTGGGACAATTGTTCAACATCAACACCCCAGATAATAGCGCAGTATCCTATAACTGTGGCTTGCGGTTGCGATACTTGTCTTGTGCGCTCTCGATGGACATTCATAGAAAAGGATGTGCCTTGCACATTCCAACTTACTGATATGAGTGTTGCCCTGCCTGGCACAACTATAATAAGTTGGAATTGGACAAGTTCAGATGGATGGACAAGTACTGATCAGAATCCTATAATTGAGATAACAAACATTGAAGCTGTTTGTCTGCATGTAACAGCAGCGAATGACGCAACAGGTGAATTGTGCTTTGGTACATTTTGCCAAAATCTCGCTTGCTGCGAAGAAGATCCGTGCATTGATTGCTACATGACAGCATTATGGGAATATGAGCAATTAGAGAATTGCATGTTCAACTTTACCGATTTGTCGGTTGCGTTCCCAGGAACAACCATCACAAGCTGGACATGGACATTGGACGGTGTTTCACCAATTATTGGTCAGAGTGCATCCTACCTTTTGACACCCGGACCTCATGAAGTTTGTCTTTACATAAGTGGTTATGACGACAATGGTAAATTCTGTGAAGACAAATTCTGGCAGATACTAGAATGTTGCCCTGACATTTCACATGAGTGCGGAGGTATAGTGAGCGCAAGTGCGGTCAACATTGCAGGTTGCATCTATCAATTTACAGGCAATGCAACACCTAATCCAGGCTTTACTGTTTCGACTTGGGATTGGGACTTTGGTGATCTGACTTCAAGTCCATTCCAAAACCCGATTCACTCATATAGCCCAGGTGCACATACTGTAATACTTACTGTGGAATTCACCAATGGTATTATCAAATGCACAGAGGTGTTCACATTTGTGGTAGATGCTCATTGCGGCAATACGTGTGAAATAGAAGCAGTGGCAGCCAAATGGATGGAGGATTGTACCATAAACTTCGTTGGTAACTATAACAACTATACTGGCACCTGCACGGTGAACTATCTGTGGGAATTTGGAGATGGAACAACATCCACATTGCAGAATCCATCGCATACTTATGCGCAATCTGGAACTTACACTTATTGC
>JAYSWI010000286.1:0-5466 GCA_043718125.1 Flavobacteriales bacterium | reverse complement strand
TATTGATTTGGGGTTAAAATATTTCCTGAAAAGTGTCACCATTGTAACTGAGCAAAACAGAATTGTAAGCGAGCAATTTATTCAAAAGAGAAACTCCAATTTTGATTCTAAACTACTGTACAATAGCATTGAAAAAATGCTTGTAGAAATGGAGAACAGCGGATTTCCTTTCGCAACTTTGCGCCTCACACAACTGAAATTGGACTCAACCCGAAGCGCAGATGTAATATTCGGATTAGACCAAGGACCACAATTTCTGTTAGATAGCATCAACATTGTGGCATCATCCAAAATTCCGGAGCGCTATGTAAGGAGCTATCTCAACATGCGCAAAGGTGATATTTATAGTGAAGAAAAAATAAATGGAGTTCAAAAAAAACTGAAAGAGATTGCTTTTTTGAATAGCAAGCGACCTGCGGAAGTGCGCTTTACACCTGCGCATTTCGATATCACTGTTTTTTTAGAAAAAAAGAAGGCCAACTTTTTTAATGGCATACTTGGCATTAGACCCAATGAAGCTACAGGCAAAATAAACTTGACTGGTGACGCTGAAGTGAAACTTGTGAGCGCACTAAACACTGGCGAAGAATTTTATTTGAACTGGCGAAAACTTCAACAAGAAACACAAGACTTCACAATGAGATCCTCATTGCCATATCTATTCAGAACGCCCTTCGGTGTGGATGGTGAATTGAAAATTTACAAAAGAGACTCCACGTTTTCAAGCATCAAGAGTTCACTTGGTGTAGTTTTCAATTTTAGTGGCAACAACAAACTAAAGTTGTTTGCAGAAAAAAATCAAACCAATCAACTGGCAAGCTATGCAACCGCTACTTCGGTTGGAAATGTGAACTCCACGCTATACGGCCTCATGCTTCAAAAAGAAAAATTAGATTACAGATTTAATCCAAGAAAAGGATATGCAATAAAATTGGAAGCTGCAACCGGCACGCGCAATGTCACAGCTAGCAATTTCTTGCAGGAAAACTCCTCGCTTAACATACCAAAACGTAGTGTACATAGAGCTGAATTTGCATTGGAATACTTTATCCCAACTTGGAAACATCAATGTCTTCGATTGGCCACTCAGGGCAGTGCCATGTTTGCAGCATCCATCTTCGACAATGAGGCATATCGTATTGGCGGTTTGCGCACGTTTAGAGGTGTAAACGAAGAAAGTATTTTTGCTACATCGTGGTCAATGCTATCATTGGAATACCGTTTGTTGTTCGAGGAGAATTCAGCACTTTACTTATTTGCCGACCAAAGTTGGTATGAAAAAAAATCTGTAAATCAATATGTAACAGATACACCTCTTGGCTTTGGCGCAGGCGTAAATTTTGAAACCGGCACAGGTATTTTCACTTTCAATTACGCATTGGGTAGTCAGTTCAATAGCCCCATTCTTATTCGCAATGCGAAGATCAGTTTCGGATTTCGCAATGTGTTTTAATCATTTTTTTTGTGCGCCAAAACGTGTGTGAAAACAAGTCTAATCAATAGCGTTTTATCACTTCCATTATTCCAAATTACATTCGCGCCTTCTTTATTTTTTTTCACTTAATTATTATGAAAATTAGCTTTAACTGGCTTTGCGATTACATAGATACTTCGTGCACTATTGCTGAGGTTTCAGACATATTGACCGCAATTGGTCTTGAGGTAGAAAGTACCGAAAAATTTGAAAGTATTCCAGGTGGATTGCACGGAGTAGTTGTTGGGGAAGTACTGGAGTGCATCAAACATCCTGCTGCAGACAAGTTGAAGCTAACAAAAGTGCAAATAGGTGAGGATGAAATTCTTCAAATAGTATGTGGTGCGCCCAACGTTGCTGCTGGCCAGAAAGTGTTGGTGGCAACTGTCGGCACCAAACTGATGCCTACCAATGGAGAGTCGATTACAATTAAAAAAGGAAAAATAAGAGGCCAAGAATCGCATGGAATGATTTGCGCTGAGGATGAGATTGGACTTGGCAACAGTCATGAGGGAATAATGGTTTTAGACGCGAAGGTCAACGTTGGGATGACGGCAGCAGCTTACTTAAATATTAAAGAAGACCATTGTATCGAAATCGGATTAACTCCAAACCGAACCGATGCATTTTCACATTATGGTGTAGCAAGAGATTTGGCTGCTGCATTGCGCAACATGGTTGGAATAAAAAACGAATCCGCCACCTTGCGTTTGCCATCGGTAAGTGCCTTCAAGTTTGAACAGGCTGCTGATTCAAGCATAGAAGTAGAGGTAACAAACACACATGCATGTCCGCGTTATTGCGGTCTATTGTTGGAAGGAATAAAAGTTGAACCTTCGCCAAAGTGGATGCAGGAGCGGCTTTCAGTAGTTGGATTGCTACCTATTAACAACGTTGTTGATATCACCAATTACGTTCAGCTCGAAATGGGACAGCCACTTCATGCTTTTGATGCCCAACAAATAGAAGGAAAAAAAATAATTGTACGTCTTGCCAATCTTGAAGAAAAATTCACCACATTGGATGGCGTAGATCGCAGCTTAGATGAAAATGATCTGGTGATCTGCGATACCAAAAAACCGCTATGTATTGCAGGTGTTTACGGTGGAAAAGAAAGTGGTGTGAATGAAAATAGCACATCCATTTTTCTTGAAAGTGCGTGTTTCAATCCTGTGTTTATTCGTAAAACATCTAAACGACATGGACTAAAAACAGATGCGTCATTTCGTTTTGAGCGAGGCACTGATATGAGTGCAACAATGTGGGCATTGCAGCGTGCGGCACTTCTAATTATTGAGAATGCAGGTGGAAAAATTGTTAATGCACCCATTGATATTTATCCTAAACCTGCCAATCCTGCAGAGGTGCAATACAATTGGAAGCGGGCTGCTTCACTAATTGGACATGCTATCGAAAAGGAAAAAGTAAAATCAATTCTCCATGATTTAGAAATCACCGTGAACCAAGAAACAAATGAATCTATGAATTTGGGCGTGCCGCTTTATCGCAGCGATGTGCAGCGAGAAGCTGATGTAGTGGAAGAAGTATTGCGAATTTTTGGCTACAACAATATTGAGATTCCCACTCGCATGCACTCCTCAATGTCTGCAGCGCCAAAACCTGATATCGAAAAAATTCAGAATAAAATTGCAGGGCATCTCACTGCCAATGGATTTCATGAAATGATGAATATGAGTCTTTCGCGATCCAAATATTTGGATCTCCTAAATGATGATGAAATAAAAAAAGAAGATGCAATAGAAATATTAAATCCACTGAGTAGAGATTTGGGAATCTTGCGCCAAACCATGCTATTCAGTGGTATGGAAGCCGTTGCATTAAATCAGAACCATAGGAATACGAACATTCGCTGTTACGAATTCGGAAAGATTTATTCAAAAAATGAAAATCAATATCATGAAGAAAACAGGCTTTCCATCTTTATGACCGGCAAGAGAAATATTGAATCCTGGAATACGAATTCTGACGATGTTTCTTTCAGTGATATGAAAGCTGTAGTTGAACAAATATTGAAGGCACTTGGCGTTCGTAAATTCTCTTACGCATCATCTTCAAGTACTCATTTTTCTGATGCTATGGAAATATTTTCTAATACTATTTCACTCGGAAAACTTGGAATAATCGCACCTCATATTCTCAATGAATTCGATGTAAAACAAAATGTTTTATTTACAGAATTAAATTGGGACAACCTTATCAAAGCTTTGTCAAAACAACCAATTCAATACAAGGAGGCTGACAAATTTCCAGCGGTTCGCAGAGACCTCTCCTTGTTGATGCAGAAAGAAATAAAATATTCTGACATTGAGCGAGTGGCTTTCGAAACCGATCACAAATTACTCCGTGGAATCAATCTTTTTGACGTTTATGAAGGTAAGAATATTGAGACCAATATGAAATCTTATGCAATCAGTTTCGTACTTCAAGATGCCACCAAAACAATGAACGACCAACAGGTTGAAACAGCTATGAATCGAATTCAGAAAGCTATAGAAGAGAAATTGAGAGTGACCTTGCGTAACTAATTTGTATCCGTCTTACAGTTCTCAAAAAAGGCTGCTTGCGTTTCTAACATCAACATTTTAAACAATTGTAGTAGTCACTTCAATGTGGGAATTTATTCAACAATATGTACCCACTCATCCGCAGGAATCAATAAGTCGGTTTCCATATCGCGCACCATTACCTGCAACACCATGCGATAACCTTTTTTGATGGTAAATGGCAAATTCAATTCGCCACAATCAATGATGTTTGAATTGATTCTTGGCAGCTTGCCAATAAATTTTTCTTCCTCATCAAAAAATAACGTTTCGTAATAATTGGTGATTAGGTACCGGTTGGTCAAAGGTTGAAAATTGTATTTGTCTGCAAGAAAAAACTGCAAGCGACAATGCGATGCCATGCTGTCATTAAGAATCATCAATCTTATTTCCGGTTGTTCTATAGCGATGAAGGATGTAACGGTTGTAACAGTGTCCCAACCATCTTTATTTCTAACTCTTTGTATGGCCATCACTGTCACTTCGCCCGGCATGTTTGGCGTGATTGCGCATTGGTCATTGGCATAATAAGACGGTTTGTCCGCATCCCCATTGCTGGTATAGGCATTCAGTATTTCTGCCGACCCGACAAGTGTGGAGGTAACAATATTTTTTAAATCAACCCACATGAATTTTTTTATCCCCGAGAAAGGAGAGTATTCATCGCGTTGCAAAAAAACTCCAATTGAATCATTTTGAGCAACAGTTAAATTATCAAAAAACAATAGCCCAGAAAAAAACAACACGAAACGAATCAAAGTAGTTCTAAATAATTTTGAAAAGAATATTATTTTTTTCATTTAAACAAAGGCACTCCTGCCAATCAAAAGGCAGTTCATTATTAAGCCGCAGTTTATACTTGCCAACACAGTCCCACATTTTATTTTCAAAACATATTTCAACAAAGGAATTGCCATATCTCAGTTAAGAGTTTTAATTTTTTGTGCAAATTGCTAAGACCGATGTTGGCTGTGTGTAGAGAGCTATTGAAAAAAATATTTTGAGTCTGTCCATCACGTCCAGCTAAATCGTTGCGTAATGGAAATAAGATCAATTCATAGTTTAGATGCTCCTACACGAAAGACAAACTTGCTTTTGGTTAGCGTACTCTATTTTCAGAATCGTTGGCGACTTGCAGTCCAAAGTTTGAAGGTTTGTTTTGCACAAAAAAGAAAACCCTTCGCACCGTTGTGCAAAGGGTTTTCGACTAAATTACCTAAACAAATTCTATATTAATTAACCAAAACTACTAGTGCTTCACCAATGTGAGATGGCACTAGCATCTCTTTTATCTCAGTTATACCACTGCTGCTTGCTTACCAATAAGGCTTCCTGAACGGTTACTCGTTCGCCATCATTGTATGCTGTAACAAAAGGGCCGGGCAATGTGCTGTGTTTCGCTTTCAAATCTTCTCTAGCATCTCTTGC
>JAYSWI010000285.1:0-5469 GCA_043718125.1 Flavobacteriales bacterium | reverse complement strand
GCGAAACAGACGCAAGAATGGCGTTTGACAGGCATGCCACTTCCAAAATAAAGAAGATCGAAGACCTTTTTCATGTGATGACTAAAGGCTTTCGCGGGGAAGCTTTGGCGAGTATAGCAGCTATTTCGCAAGTGGAATTATCGACAAAACAAAAAGGAGCAACACTTGGAACACATATCGAAATTGAAGGCTCTAAAGTAAAATTGCATGAAGCCACACAAACGGCAGAAGGCTCTACATTTTGGGTAAAGAATCTTTTTTTCAATGTCCCTGCGCGCAGGTATTTTTTAAAAAATGATGCAGTGGAATTGCGGCATTGTATCGATGAATTTCAACGTGTCGCGTTATCACATGCTGATATTGAATTTACTTTTTCGCACAATGGGGCAGAGGTTTTCACGCTGCCCAAAGCTCCACTTCGACAGCGCATAGTGCACATTTTAGGAGCACGATACAATGAGAGATTAGTACCCGTTGATGAGCAGACAGACATAGTACAAGTGACCGGCTATATTGGAAAACCCGATACTGCAAAAAGGACTCGTGGTGAGCAATTTTTTTTCATCAACAACAGATTTATAAAAAACGCTTATCTGCATCATGCAGTGATGAGTGCATTTGAACAGTTGCTTCCATCAGGGCATTTTCCACTCTATATGTTGTATATGGTAATAGATCCGGAACAGATCGATATCAATATACACCCCACCAAAACCGAAATAAAATTTCGTGATGAGCGCGCAGTGTATGCCATTCTGCTTGCTGCAGTGCGCAGGGCATTGGGGCGCCACAATATTTCGCCAACGCTAGATTTTGAGCAAGAGTCGGGTATCAATATTATGCCTATTCGAAACGGACAAGAAGTGCAAATACCTGCTTTGAAAGTGAATCAGGATTACAATCCATTTACTCCAGAACAAAAAAAAAATAAAGCTATAAGCGGTTGGAATAAGAATGATGAAAAGAACAATTCGGATTGGCGCGACCTGATGCAAATAGGGTTGGAAATAAAAACTGAAACCAAGGAAAAATTGTTGAATCAAAATGAAATTGCAACGGAAGAACGCTTTGAACAGACCGAGATTGATTGGGAAGAAGATGCACCAATATTTCAAGTGCACCGGAAATATATTGCAAAAACAACGCGCACAGGATTGCTTTTGATAAACCAACAACGCGCACATCAACGTGTTTTGTTTGAGAAATACTTTGAACAAATGGCGACAGGATATGGCTATTCGCAGCAGCTGCTTTTTCCTGAAAACATTACCCTATCGCCATCGGATTTTACGTTAATCAATAGCATGATTGAAGATATAAGATCACTCGGATTTGAACTCGAAGAATTTGGCGGAACTACATTTAAGCTAGTTGGAAAACCTGTTGATGCGAATAGCGATAACACCCAAAAATTGTTAGAAGATTTTGTGGAGCAATTTAAAAATGAGCGCAACGCTTTGCAATACTCGCCACGCGAGAAAATGGCTTGGGCCCTGGCCAGAACTTCTTCTATCCGAAATGGACAAATGCTTACACAACCAGAGATGAATGAACTTCTTCATCAACTTTTTCAGTGCAATATTCCTTATGCTGCGGAGTATAATAAGCCTACTATGATTACGCTATCATTGAGTCAATTGGAACAACAATTTAAATAATGTATGCTTAAAAACTTACCCGTAGTTACCAAGAATATTATCATTATCAATGTCATTATTTGGCTTGCTTGTTTTGTGAGCGACCCGTTGCGTTTTTGGTTGACAGGCTATTTTTTCGAAAGCGAAAATTTCAGACCTTGGCAGATCATCACGCACATGTTTATGCACGCCAATTATGATGGTGGTCACAACATTCAAATCACACATATTCTCTTCAACATGTTTGGCGTTTACATGTTTGGAAGTGCGCTGGAATACACTTGGGGTCCCAAGCGATTTCTGAATTATTACTTGCTCTGCGGATTGGGTGCTTTCGCGCTGCATCAAGGAATTGCTTACATCGAAATACATCACATATCAAACGCCTTGGGCGATGATGTTTGGAATTTGATACTCACCGATGGGGCCGATGCGCTTCGAAAAAACATGAATTTCGAAGACCAGCAATTGAGTAAATTAAATGCCTTGGTCAACAGCGGACTTGTTGGAGCATCGGGATGTTTGTTCGGTTTGTTGCTTGCTTATGGTATGACGTATCCCAACAACGAGTTGATGATGATGTTCATTCCAGTTCCCATAAAAGCGAAATACTTCGTCATGATTTATGGTGGTTTGGAACTGATGCTCGCACTAAGAAATTCACCAACAGATAACGTGGCACATTATGCCCATTTGGGAGGAATGATCTTCGGTTTTATCATTCTAAAAATTTGGAAACAACAAGGAAAGTTTAAGCAATAATTTTTATGGGAATTTGGTCTGACATTCAAAATAAATTTCATAAGGGCGATGTAGTTGTCAAACTCATCTTGGTCAATCTTGCTGTTTTTGTTTTTATCAATTTGTATTTGCTGGTTATGTTTCTTAGCGATACACCAGAGCCTACATTTTTGGGAAAAGACTTTGCCCTTGCGGCCTCTTCAAGTTGGAGGGAAATGCTATATCGACCTTGGAGCCTTTTGACCAACATGTTTGCCCACGAAAATTTTGGGCACATTTTGTTCAACATGATCGCCATTTATTTCATGGGCGATTTGCTCAAAAAAATGTTGGGCGACAAAAGTGTTTTGACCATCTATCTCTTAGGTGGACTGAGTGGTTTCCTCGTGTTTTTTCTGCTGTTCAATCTTTCTCCAAGATTTTATTCGCCTGATGGTTCACTCATTTTAGGTGCCTCGGCAGCGGCAATGGCTATCGCTTGCGCAGCCGCAGGTTATGCCCCACGTATGCAAGTTTATTTGTTTGGTGCTTTCAAATTGGAATTGCAATGGCTGGCCATTTTTCTGGTGCTTTTGGATTTGGTCAGCATTAGAAGTGGAGTAAACAGTGGTGGTCACATTGCCCATATCGGAGGTGCTGCATTTGGATATTTTTATGCACTACAACTTCGCAAAGGAAAAAATTATTTTAAACGCTTCGAGCAGTTTTTAGACAAGTTGAAATCACTTTTTAAGAAGCGAAAAATGACTTTAACCATCAATCATGAAAGGCCAAAATCTGACGAGCAATTCAACATCGACAAAAAATCAAGACAACAACAAGTGGACATCATACTTGATAAAATAAGTAGATCGGGCTATGATAGTTTGAGCAAAACGGAAAAGGAATTTTTGTTTAAGAATAGTCAGAAGTGAGGGGAAAGATCATAGATGTTAGATAAAAGACCTAGGACAACAGACTTGAGACAGAATACCCTCTACTTCGACCTTCAGCCCGACCAACAACAAAAAAGCCGATGACCTAACCACGTGCTTAAGCTCGTGGCCCAACCCTAAAACCCACAACCGAAGACGTAAGACATGAGATGTCAGACATTAGATATTAGATGAAAGACTTGAGACAAAATGTGCCATACCCTCTACTTCGACCTTCAGCCCGACCAACAACAAAAAAGCAGATGACCTAACCACGTGCTTAAGCTCGTGGCCCAGAAAAGATACCCGATTACAAAGACTGAAGATATCTAGTCTGATGTCACCAATCGCAAGTCTCATGTCACACATCTCAAGTCTCAAGTCTCATGTCTCTCGTCTTTCATCTTTCATCTTTCATCTAACTTCCAAAATCCAACATCAAAAAATATTTTTCAACACCCATGTCGAAACAACAACAACCCCATATACATTTGGCCGCTTGCTTAACTTTAATGCACCCCCAAAGTGCGCCCTATAGATGACGATGACAAGAACAAATTCTTCTGCCTTTACTTCCCTTCTTATTACACTTATATATATATGCACCTCCTGTGCAGATGCGCCCCCGCCCGTAGTGCCCGTGGCAGAGGCAAGCACCATCATCAAAGAAGAACAAGTGGTGCAAGACCAAGTATATAGCAACGGCACAGACGTTGAGCTAAACACAGCCGACAACCTGCGCCTCTATGGCTCCATCTTCAAAAACGAAAACCTCACAGGCCAATTGCCAGGCGCAGTCATCATCTCCGCCCCGGATGGCTCCGATAGTGCTAGTGTGCGCTACCTTGCCAATCAGCTTTCAGCCCGTGGCATTATCTGCATCTCCTTCGCCCCACGTGGCGCACAAGGCACCGGCACCCACGCCTCCGAAGGCATCAAACAAGGCCACAACTACGAGTGGCAAAAAGACGATGCAACCCTCGCCCTCAAAAAACTTCTAAAAGACCAAAACATAAATCCCCTCAACATCGGCTTCATAGGCTTCGACCAAGCTGCCGAGCTTGCCCTCTTTGCAGCAGCAGGCACCAACCAACCCGCTTTCGTAGTCGCAGGCAGCCTCCCCCTCATCGACCCTGACCAGAAAGTAGCTCGAGGCCACAACAGCTCACTCAAACAAAACCTCGCACTAGTGCAGCAAGAATTCCTCGACAAGAAAATAGACTTCCCCACCCTCTTTCAAAAACAACAAGACATAATAGGTGGCCCCATCGAAGCCAACCGTGTACCCATGACAGCAGACGACACCTATTGGATATGGTTCAACTCCTGGAAAAACATCTGCGCAAAAGAAATGCTCCAGAAACTACACGGCCCTGCACTTTTCCTCTATGGCAAGCAAGACCCATTCAAAGCAACCGAGGCCGAAGACCAAGCAGACAACAACATAAAAGGCCCGCAAGCCGACATCACCGCCATACAAACCACCGAAGAAAACAACCTCATAGAAGCATACCTCAAACAACAACTCACAGATAAGACAATAGCAACAATAGCCACGTGGATACAAAGCCAGTAGGGACAGGTCTCTGACCTGTCCGAACAGGACACGTCAACGACCTGTCCGAATAGTGGACAGGTCAGCAGTCTATTCACCACAACAATACTTCGCACCATCAAAAACGAAACAACAATCAAACGGACAGGTCAGAGACCTGTCCCAACACACTTAACACACATCAAAGGCAACCACGCATATAGCCCCCCGTCTTTTGCATCGAAGCTTGACTACCATGTCACGCTTAACCTTTGTTCTTATCCAACCTTAGCAATTGCAATACATTCAGATATAGCAACTTTTTAATCAATTTAATTTAATCAAAAACCAATTAACAATGAGCAAAAACTACTCAAGCCCTATGCCTTCGCGTGGGAATTTAGTATGGCTACCCAGTGTAGCATCTTTTAAGCGCAGTGTAGGTGTACTGAAAGGTACGGCCGCATTGGTGTTAACTGCCCTGTGCCTCGCCTTTGGCAGCACGAGCTATGCACAATCTACTCTTATTAACCCTGCCACAGACGGTGGTTTCGAGGGTGGCGGTGGCGGTTTCGCTGCTAATGGCTGGACTGTTACAAACGCAGCCTTCAACAACTGGCAGAACAGTGCCGTAGGCACTCCC
>JAYSWI010000284.1:0-1917 GCA_043718125.1 Flavobacteriales bacterium | reverse complement strand
TCCAATGTTTATAGCAAGCACATTAGATCCAAACATTGAACCCCGCTGGGGTTCTATACATTTCTCTAGCATCTTTTCTACAAACATGACATCCCGCTAGGATTAGCACCAGTAAATAATTGATAAACCAATACTTATGCGAGGGTTTTCAAAACTACTACTTGCAAACTGC
The DNA here is from genome assembly GCA_043718125.1 of Flavobacteriales bacterium. Taxonomy (GTDB): domain Bacteria; phylum Bacteroidota; class Bacteroidia; order Flavobacteriales_D; family Sanyastnellaceae; genus JANNVZ01. Next base: position 1,745 of record JAYSWI010000284.1, on the reverse strand, counting down.
GAAAGAATCAGAATTTTGAACGAAGAATTGGTATTTGCTGCTAAAAATGTTATACAGTAGGGTATTGAGATTGCAGGCGGTAAAACTTCGGTTGGAATCCTAAATTGCATTTTTCAATCATTCCTTTATGAAGCCCAGCAACGAACTTTTTGCTTTAATAAAATCACTTACCAAAAGTGAGAAACGTTTTTTCAAACTACAATCCACACTTCAAAGTGGCGATAAAAACTATGTCCGCATTTTCGATGTGATAGAGAAGATGCAGGACTATGATGAGGAGCTATTGAAAGAATCATTTAAAACTGAAAAATTTATCCGTCATCTTCCTTCGGAAAAAAATCATTTGTACAAGCAGATAATGCGCTCGTTGCGTTTGTTCTCGAGTGAGGCGAACGTGAGCAGCTTGTTGAAAACAGAAATCAAAAACATAGAGATACTGTACAACAAAGCACTGTATAGCGAATGCAATAAATTTCTTGAAAGGGCAAAAAAAATTGCATCGAAATATGAGAAGTTCTATCATCTCTACGAACTGATCAATTGGGAAAAAACACTTTTGGAAGAATCTTATGAGGATGGCCTTTTCAACAACCTAGACCAATTGATAAACGAGGAGAAAGAAGTGTTGGACCGCTTGCGCAACTTGGCAGAATATCATGTGCTTTATAGTAAAATAAACTTCGTGTTTCGAAGCGGGGGTTATGCACGCACGGAGGAGAACATGCGCATTATTAACGACATTGTAAATCATCCGTTGATAAAAGGGAAAAACACCGCCATGAGCAAGCGTGCCGCCACTATTTGTTTTTACACACAAGGCTTTTGCAAAATGGCCAATGGTGATGCCACTACTGCATTGCAAAAATTCATTCGTGTAAAAGAAATTTTGGACAACGAGCCACATTTGCGCAGCGACCTAAGCAAACGTTACATCCGCACATTAAGCAACATCATCACTTGTTGCATGGACCTCAATAAATATACAGAAGCGCGCGAATACATAACGCTTATGCGCAGTTTCGATCAGGAGCAAGAAGGCTTCGACTCGCCCGATGTGCAAACCATAATATTCAAAAATGCGGGATTGGCCGAGCTTGAAATGTGCCACCACACAGGCGATTTCGAAAAGGCTCTGCGCGATGTGGAAGAAATATCCGCATCCATGCTTGTGTATGCCGACAAGTTGAACAAGGAACATGAACTAACGTTTTATTTCCAATTTGCATTTGTACAATTTGGAGCGGGCAATTTCAACAAAGCCCTCTTTTGGTTGAATAAAATATTGAACGACAACGAAACCGAATTGCGTCAAGATTTGTTCAGTTATGCTCGGCTTTTCAATTTTGTTATTCATTTTGAACTTGGCAACGAGGAGCTGCTGGAATATACCCTAAAGAGCACCGCTCGCTATTTGCAAAAGCAGGAACGCGATTTCCCTTTCGAAAAAATAATATTGGACAACATGAAGAAGTTGATTCGAATAAAAAACAAAAGCGAAAGAAAAATGGCTTTCGAATCTTTTAGAACAGAACTGGCCAAATCAATGCATGGCCCAGAGGACAAAGTGGTGTTGCGTTATTTCGATTTTATCAAATGGCTGGACAGCAAAGTTGACAACTCATCATTCGCACAAGCGGTGCAAGAAATGGTTTAACCCACATTGAGCAATCTAAAGTCGAAGTATCATCTGTTGCTGGATTTGGCGGGTGATCAGTTTTGGTTTGTGTACTACAGATTTTATTTTT
>JAYSWI010000283.1:0-5480 GCA_043718125.1 Flavobacteriales bacterium | reverse complement strand
ATTTCTTCCTCATCTATATTGTAGGGATGAAAGTCTTGAATAGGAACTTTATACGGCTCGCGAATGACCACCTCACGTCTCGAATCTTTGACCATTGCAAGGGTGGAATCTTGCCACATTTTTTGGGCAGTGTAAAGCGAGTCGCGCACTTCAAATCGCTCTCCATTTGTTTTGCGTTCCATAGTAAAATAGAAAACAGAAAGCCCCGGATCTGCCCCCACTTCTTGTGCGGACATCATTTGCCTTTTAATGTCTTTGCCTATAGCATAACCCCTATAGTCTTTGAGGGGTAAATGCTGATAAGTGTAGCATTGCAAATAGCCGCAAACCACTGCCACCACCGCAGCCATTGCCCACACTTGTGGGCCATTCAATTTCTTTACGAGCAGTGCCAGTCCACAAGCGACAATAGTGAAAAAAATTGGAAAATTCCAGTCTAACATTTTGACTGAAAATCCTGCAACTACCAGTACAGAGGCTCCAATAATTATTGCATCTTCTTTCCAAGTATTTAGAATAAATTTCTTGCGCCATGCTGCAAAAAATACTGGTATAACAAAAATGAGCAGCACTAAATCTTTGTAGAATGACTCTCTTGGTTTTAGTGGAATTGCATCGCCAAAACAACCGCAGGTTTCAACACAAGTATCTCCAAATTCCGCCACTGTTTCAGTGGGCTTAAAGGCTTCCCGTCTGTCAATACACGATGCGGTGTAGTTGGTAAGCCAAAGAAAAAACACGGTCATAAATAATATGAGGCTAGTCGTAATTTTTGGCCAAGCACCGAGCAAGAGTGCAACACCAAGCAACACTTCGCCCACTACAATGAATATGGCGATGGGTATCACATGAGGAATCATTGATGGGAAATTCAACGCAGTTTGTGCGAAATATTCTTCCAATTTGTAACCAAAACCAATTACATCATTCACCTTTATAAGGCCCGAAACGATAAAGAGTGAACCAACAATGATTCTACAAATGGTAATTATTATTTTCATATTCATTTTGAATTTTTACGGGTAAAAAAAAGTATGTATTTCCAAATATTTCATTTCTGAAATGTTGTTTAACTGATGAATAACTTTCTTTATGTTGGTGTATAAATAATGTCAGCCTTCTAAAATTTTGAACGCTTGTTTAACGCTTTTGCTGTTTAATTCAAACAATCAATTTTCACTTTTCAACTTAATCATTGCAAACACAGCATAGTTCATCATGTCTCTATAACCCGCATCAATTCCCTCGCTTACCAATGTGTGGCCTCTATTGTCCTCAATTTGTTTTATGCGCAAAAGTTTCATCAATATCAAATCGGTCAGCGATGAGATGCGCATTTCGCGCCAAGCCTCGCCATAATCATGGTTTTTTAATAGCATCAATTTTTTGGTTTGTTCAATTTGATGGTCATATAATTCCAGCGCAAGTTTGGTATCCAACTCAAGCGGCTCATCTTTTTTCATTTCCATTTGAATAAGTGCCATTGCGCAATAATTGATGATTCCGATAAATTCATCTAACACTCCCTCTTCCACTTTGCTCGTGCCCTTTTCTTCAATAGTGCGAATGCGTTGTGCCTTTATATAAATCTGGTCAGTTAAACTTGTAGTGCGCAGAATTCTCCATGCAGTTCCATAGTCTTTTGTCTTTGATAAAAACAACGAACGACACGTAGTGATGGCCTCGTCATATTGCGATAATGTGGTACTCAAAGTTGTTTGAAATATTTTGCGCACAAATTGGTGTGACAACGCTAATTCAAACAATGCTTGCAGGCAAAAAAATGAACAATACAAAGACATCCTTCGTGCTAAAAATTAAAGGGAGTTTAAATACCTTCAATTCGCCTTTGGTAATGGGGATTTTGAATGCAACACCCGATTCGTTCTTTGATAAAAGTAGAATTCAAAATGAACATTCTTTTTTGAAAACAGCGGAAAAAATGTTGAATGCTGGAGCTACAATTTTGGATTTGGGAGGCCAAAGCACACGGCCAAAAGCATTGCGCATTTCTGAAGATGAAGAGTTAAATCGTGTCATGCCCTACCTCCAGTTATTGATCGAAGAATTTCCAAACGCTATTGTAAGCATTGATAGTTTTTATAGCAAAGTGGTGGGGGAGTCAATAACTGCTGGAGCGTGCATTGTCAATGACATTTCTGCCGGAACCATTGATGAAAAAATGTTTGACACCGTGGCCAAGCTGCAGGCCCCATATATTCTGGTGCATATACATGGTGAGCCATCAACGATGCACCAGAACATTCAATACAGCGATGTGGTTGGTGAAGTGACACACTTTTTTTCTCAAAAAATAACCGCATTGCGATATGCCGGTGTCCACGATATAATACTGGATGTTGGTTTTGGATTTGGAAAAAAACAAGACCACAATTTTTCATTGCTCAAACATTTATCAGAATTTGAAATGTTTGGATTGCCTATTCTGTCGGGTATTTCTCGAAAGAAAATGATTCAATCAACATTGGGTGTTTCAGCAAGCAATGCGCTTGTTGGAACAACAGCGGCCAACATGATTTCACTTATGAACGGAACCAACATTCTAAGAGTACATGATGTGAAAGAGGCGGTTGAAACGATTAAAATTTACACAGCAATGAGAGACGCTCAATAAACCAACTTAACAAATACGCTTAAAAATTTCTAAACGAATTTTTAGAAAAAAAACTGATTGAAAAAATTATTTTTTGCGCTTGTCAGTCGGCACAAAAGGTTCATTTTCTTTTACTCGAAGCGAATCGGGCGCAGGTGGTGTAATAGCAAAAATGTTGAACAAATTGAAATAGCCATTGGCCAATGAAAATGAACTTTCTTTCTTTTCCTCTTTCTTTGGATCGCCTGGAGGGGTGTTAAGTTCGTTTTTTGCAGCCGCGAGTAGGCTTGTAAATGAAGTAATGCAGAATATAAAAACTACTTTTTTCATGTGTGTGAAATTGGTAAAGACACGAGCCAAAGTAGGCAAAAACAAAAACATGATTAAAAAATTATTTAGCGATTATGAAAAATGAAGTCAGCGATGGCGCAAAAATTTTTGATGCAATACTGGCATCTGTTTTTTTTCTGACCATCTGTTGGGCCATTTTCTTGATGGAAGAATATTTGGGATATCATCTCAAACAATATGGCATGAGGCCAAGAAACATTGAAGGCCTGCTGGGAATTGTCACCCTCCATTTCTTGCATGGCGACTGGAAACACATCACCCAAAATTCAATGGGTTTTCTTGTTCTCAATTCGTTTCTATTTTATTTCTATCGTCACATTGCGTTCAGAGTATTTTTCTTTATTCTAATTGTTGCACCTATTTTTCTTTGGCTCTTTGGTCGCGACAGCAACCATATTGGAGCCAGTCTTCTTATCTATGGTGAGTTCGCGTTTCTAATGTCCAGCGGCCTTGTTCGCAACAATCCACCGTTGATGCGAGTGGCCTTGGTGGTTATTACATTCTATGGCTCTCTAGTTTGGTACTTGTTTCCAATTGATGCGCATGTTTCTTATGAGGGACATTTGAGTGGATTTTTCGTTGGCGTTTTTTGTGCAATCGCTTGGCGTAGAAAAGGCCCAATACGCGCACCATATCATTTTGAATTGGAACCTGAATTGCCCGATGATGATGAGAATGCCTTTTGGAAAACTCCAGAACAAAAGGCAGAAGATTTGGCAAAAAGAGACGCTGATAAAACCAACGTTTCTGTAAATTACCATTACAGAGAAAATTGAATATCGCTGTGTACAGATGCAATAAAAGTATATGAAAAGAGCTTGTCTTTTGTCCTCATTGTGTGGATTATTTCCTTCAGAATATCATGTCAACCGCTTTATAAATTTCGCCCTTCAAAAGATGAATTCAAATTTTTTCTTCACAACTTGTCTTCTCATTGTCAATTGGCAAGTGGTGTGTGTCGGTCAAAGCGACTCTATTTTTTTATCCGCTCCAAGTGCGACATGGGAAAAAAATTTGTTGCAAGGGCATACAAAAAATCAGGGAACAATGCTATCTCTGTTGCATCCACCAACAACGAAAGTGATGAAGTGGAAATGGCAATGCCTTGGTCCTAATATTCAACCTGAGGAATTGAATCCCGGTGGAAAAGCGATACCTGCATATTCCGTAGGAAGGGGCAATGGCACAGGGCGCATCAATTACATTTATTTACATCCCACCAAACAAAATAGATTGTGGGCTTGTTCGCCAACGGGTGGTTTGTGGTACACCAAAAATGGAGGTACAAAATGGCTTGAAGGTGGCACCGACAAATTGCCCATTTCTGGAGTTTCGAGTGTGGCAGTCAACCTAAAGAAGAGCCACCAATGGGTGGTGAGTGTTGGCGATGGAGACGATCAGTTTATGTATTCCAATGGCCTGTGGCGCACCACCAATGCTGGCAAAAATTATGTTTGTATCAACGGGGATGATCCTGCGACTGCTTTGCCTTTTGGACCTAATGATTCTATCGGATATATCAGCGAGGTGGTTTGTAGTCCTTCGGATTTTGATTTGCTTTTTACAGCTACCAGCAGAGGGTTTTGGATGTGTGCGGATGCAGGTAGAAAAAGTTTGAAGAAATGGAAAAGAGTGGCCGAAGGCAATTTTTTTAATATAGAATACATTGACAGAAACGATCCTGAATTGGACGTCATCATCGCCACCGGAGAAAAAATGCTCATCAGTTTTGATGGCTCTAAGACTTGGGAAGAAATCGCGCTACCACACACCGAAAAACCTGATCTTTTTCAATTCAAAAGAATCACAACTGAATATTCTGCTGCCCTACCCAACTTTGTTTATGTTGCAATTGCAATTAGTGAATTATGGAAAAGCAGCCCATCGGGCGAAGCCACTCTTTATCTTTTTGATCTCAAAACAAAGGAATGGAAATTTGTGAGATCCATGCAAGACAATCTGTGCAATTTGATACACACCCGTGCGCGCGCTTTTGGTGTGTCGCCAACGGATCCCAATTTGGTCATGTTTGGCAACGTTCAACCATGGTTTCGCAGTACTGATGGCGGACTGACGTTTAAGAAAATAGAAAAAAATCAGATGCACGATGACTGCCACCATATCGAATTTGCTAACGATGGCAAAACAGTTTGGGCTTCGCACGATGGTGGTGTAAGTGTGAGTTACGATGCTGGGCTTACCTTTCAATCTAAAGACTTGGGCATTGGAGCGGCCAATGTTTTTGGCGTCAGTACGGCTCAAACCACAGAGGCACAGGTGCTTTACGGTGGATATGATGTAGGTGCAAATTTGTTGCGGCATGGCAAGTGGAGACACGTTTCGTGGGGCGATGGTTTCGAAACAATTACGCACCCCATCAATTCAAACATCATGTTTAGCACAATGCAAAATGGCAGCATTCATCGCAGCACTACCGGAGACAATTTTGACGATCGAAAAAATGCAAATGGATATACCTCTTGGCACACCTGGATTAGAATGCACCCAACTTTGC
>JAYSWI010000282.1:0-1920 GCA_043718125.1 Flavobacteriales bacterium | reverse complement strand
TGGTGTTTTGTAATCACTATTAAAAACAGGGCGACTACTGCTAACTTGAATGCTTCCTTTGAAAGTTCTAATGTCCACTTGCTGCTCTATAGTGATTTGTATGGTGCATTCTATTTTTTCATCATTGATCCAAGTATCATGCGTCCATTTCCTATTGTTTATAAATTCAGAAATTGAACTTTTCATAGTATTGAAAAACTCCGGTGGCGAAATCACTTGCTGCGGCAACAAGATGTTCACTTTGCAATCGAGTTCTTGCGCATTCAGTGCAAACGATGCGTTATATGTGATTAGAAAGAATAAGATTTTTTTCATGCTTTTATCAGCTTCACTATTTCATTGATGATGTCCTTCGCTACAGCCTTCTTGGGTTTCAACCCAAAACTTTGTTTTTTATTGTTCGCCCAAATTACAGTGATTTTATTGGTGTCCGTTCCAAATCCTGCGCCTTCTTCCCGCAGCGAATTCAACACTATAAAATCCAAGTTTTTCTTCGTCAATTTTATCAGCGCATTGTGCTCTTCATTTTCAGTTTCCAATGCAAATCCAATCAATATTTGATTAGATTTTTTGCGCTGTCCAAGTGTGGAAGCAATGTCAATGGTTTTAGTCAGTTCAATGCTCAACTCATTCTCTGCTTTTTTTATTTTCTCTGACGAGAAATGTTTGGGAGTATAGTCAGCCACTGCCGCTGCCATTATGGTTATGTCCATGGCTTCAAACATGGTTTCGCAAACACCGCTCATCTCTGCCGCACTTACCACATCTATTCTTTCTATTCTGGCATTCGATATAGTTTCCTTTGAAGGCCCGGCAACAAGCACAACGGTTGCACCCATTTCTGCAAGGTTTTCTGCCAAAGCGAATCCCATTTTCCCACTTGAGAAATTGCCAATGAAACGCACAGGATCAATTTTTTCGTAAGTAGGGCCTGCCGTCACCAAAGCTTTTTTACCTAGCAATGGAAGCGTTGGATTGAAATGAGAAAGGACATTTTCAACTATTTCCTCCGGCTCCATCATCCGGCCTTTTCCAACTAGGCCACTTGCTAGCTCTCCTTCTTTCGGAGCAAGAATGATGTGGTTAAATAATTTTAGCTTTTGCAAATTGTCTTGAGTGCCTCCATGCTCATACATGTCGTGATCCATCGCAGGGGCTAGCATTATTGGGCAACGGGCACTCATATAAACAGCCATCAGAAAACTGTCGCACTGGCCATTGGCCATCTTACTCATAGTGTTTGCCGACAACGGTGCGGCAATGATCAAATCGGCCCACAGCGCGGTGGCCACATGGTTGCTCCATGTTCCTTGATCTTTGCTTTCTGTAAAATCTGAAAGCACCGGATGTTTAGATAGCGTGGAGAAAGTAAGTGGCGTTAGAAATTCCAATGCGCCCTTACTCATTACTACACGCACTTCGACTCCGTATTGCACAAGAAGTCGAACAAGAAACGCACTTTTGTATGCGGCAATGCTGCCGGTCACGAGTAGGATTATTTTTTTTCCTATAATCACTTTTTGATATTAGATGAAACAAAGAAAGATGGCCTTTCGACCATCTTTCAAAATATTTCTTTAATATTATTTTTTAGTTCTGGATTTCCTCCGGGTAGCGAAAGTGTAGTGCTCCGTCAAGCAATTCTTGCACTGCAACACTGTGCGGTTTTGCCATGCGCTCATAATGGCGACTGATTTCAATTTGCTCACGGTTTTCAAAAACCTCTTCCAAATTGTCGCTGTGATTTCCGAATTCTTCCAATTTCTGGGTCAATTCTTCTTTCACATCGCGGTTTATTTGATTGCTGCGTCTGCTCAGAAGCACTATGGTTTCGAAAAGATTGTTGTCCACTTTGGTTGCCAAGTCCTGCGGGTTGCGCGTGATGGTTGTTTTGGCAGGGCTGTTTGTTTTTTGAGTACT
>JAYSWI010000281.1:0-1921 GCA_043718125.1 Flavobacteriales bacterium | reverse complement strand
CTGTTTGGCTTTTTCAGGATTTTCTTCCACCAACGCTCGGATGCTGTTCATGCTGTTAAACATAAAATGCGGATTCATTTGGGCTTTGAAACTATTTAGTTCAATTTCAGTTTTTGCCGCCCGAAGCTCCAGGTTTTTTATCTCCTCACGTTTCCAATTTTCAAAAGTGCCTACAGCAAAATAGATGATACTCCACAAAAGAAACAATGCAGAAAAATTAAATGTGTTTTGCCAAAAATTTCTGGTACCAAAGCTTTCTACCAGCATTGGCTTTGCATTTATCACGTCATTTATCGATGTGTTGATAGAGGTGAATAAAAAACTTAATATCAACGAAGATGGAATAGTGATCAAGATCAGTAGCAGTATGTTCATCTTTTTCAATCCAAAACGATGAATCAAATACCTGAAAAAATGCGTTATCAAAATTCCAATAACGAAGATGCAAACTGACACCACATACAGACCCTTCACTTCTTGCATTTGCATTTTCGCAATCAGAATATTGCCCAACACAAACAGCCCCCAACCTACTATTTGAGCCATCCAATAAATTTGAATTCGATTTCGCATTTTCAATTTTTCAAAAGTAGATGGCCTAAATGTGCACAATATTTTGCAATACACCATTGGAATATGCTTGCGTTGGGCGGCAGTATTAAAGTCTGAATTGAACTTGACCACGCCTCACTGTTTGTATTGGTGTTGCTCTTATTATTGGCTCATGAATTTTCTGGCACATTACTTTTTCTCTTTTGATGATGATGATTTGTTGCTCGGGCAATTCATAGCTGACGAAATCAAGGGCAATAAATATTTGACCTACCCTCCAAGAATTCAGTGCGGTATTTTATTACATCGCGCTATTGATTCGTTCACAGACGAACATCCACTTTGCAGGCAGTTGAGATCGCAGATCAGATCGCAACTAGGGTTGTTGTCACCAGTAGCAATTGATATTTTTTTCGACCATATATTGGCTGCACATTGGACAAATTACCACCGTACTCCATTGGAAATATTTGCACAGGATATTTATTCGAAATTGGAAAAGAGGCCGCACCAATTATCACCACGATCCAAAATATTATTGCAGAATATGAAACAAAATAACTGGCTGGTGGGGTATAAAACCATCGAAGGCACATCCACCCTATTACAACAGATGTCTTCGAGACTGCCCTATGGACAAGCCTTGGCCAAAGCCCCACAAGTACTTTTACAACACCATGAAATGGTGGAAAAAACATTCCATAATTTCTTCCCTGAATTAAATGTTTGGACAAATGCGAAATTGGATACTTTTGCCCACCAACTTGCCGAAAAAAGGTAAATGCCTTAAAACAAATTACGCATTATTGCAACTAACTATTACTTACCCCTCCTATATGAGGTCGATTGTATTTTTTGTTATCATATTAAGTTCCTTCTTCTGTTCAGCAGGAACTATCATACTTGAGGGTCGCTATCAGCTTCGCAATTTGTATGTTATCAATTCAGCATCGCCTGATGGGGTTGGTTTTTGTGTGTACGAAGTAACTATGAATGGCCTTGTTACATCTGACGAGATAAATTCACAAGCTTTTGAAATAGATCTGAGCATCTACAATCTGAAACTTGGCGACCCAATAAGTATCAACATTCGCCACAAGGATGGCTGTACTCCAAAAGTCTTGAATCCCGGTGCTTTGGAACCCGCTCCTACTTATGAATGTTCTAAAATAGAATGCAACGCAGATGGTCTGCTATCTTGGGAAACAACTGGTGAGCAAGGAAAACTGCCGTTTATTGTTCAACAATTTAAATGGAATAAATGGGTGAATGTGGGCGAAGTGATGGGCAATGGCACTGCAGTGAGGAACACATACAAATTCCAACTGCAACTGGCAAGTGGCAAAAACAAATTCAGAGTAGCTCAGAA
>JAYSWI010000029.1:0-2868 GCA_043718125.1 Flavobacteriales bacterium | reverse complement strand
AGACAATGGAACGATGTGGTGTGTGAAGGGTCATTCCACATGTGAGGTGGCCAATGCGGGGAATATGTGGAATCTGCCCGCTTGCCATGAGCGCACTTGGTGCAAAGAAAAAAACTCGGGTTTGTGACTTTTGGTTGAGGGTGCTTTGTGTGCTTCAATAGATTCCACACTTCGATGCATCGTGTGGAATGACGCATAATGCGGGTGTGAATGGAATGACCCGTTAGACGGGGCTTTCATTGCAATTAAAAAAAAACTTTAAAAACTTTTGTGGAATTTTTATCGCATCTCACTCTAATATCAAAACACATCAACAAAATATTTTTTATGAAAAAAATCTTCTATACAATTCTTTCCATTTCATTTTTTCTCAATCAAGAAAATGCAAATGCACAAGCCGGAACTACGGACATCACTTTCGGAAATCAAGGGCAGATAACAAACCAGGTCTATCCCGCTCCAGCTGTTCTTGCACGCGCGGTGATGGCAACCGCTGATAGAATCTACACCTTCGCACAAGTTACCAACCCCATTTCTCCGCCTTATGACTCTTACCTAAAATGCTTTCATCTTGATGGCACCGTGGACGAGTCTTTTGGAACAGATGGCTTAGTAATCTTTCCATTGCACAATGGGTATGAGGCAGCAATGAATGTGGATCATAGTGCCATATATTCTGTTGGTACCGGCATGGTGTTCAGCAATGCATTTATTCTCCGCTTTGACCTTGCCACGCAAGTTTTAAGTTTAGATAGCATCATTGCCGAGCCAAATCATAGCTATTTGCTAAATCAAATTTCCGCTATGGATGATGGTAAGCTAATGGTTGGAGGATTCTATTTCGATGTGCTTACAAACATTCAAACTTATAGGTTAGCCCGACTGCTGCCTGATATGACTCTTGATGCATCATACGGTAACAACGGACTGGTATCAATGCCGATTGAAATAACATCAGCTGTCAATTCAGGTGGTTTTTATGACATGGAAGTGGATCATCTTGGAAACACCTACGTGCTTGGAAATTTCAACGACACTCAAATAATCAATAAAATAAATAGCCAAGGCGAGGTGGACTTATCCTTCGCCACAGCTCCAGAACTACAGGCCTCATCGCCCATCCGTGCATATCAAGATTTGAGCATTGCCTTGGACAATTCGCTTTACGTAATTCCCTCGCAGTACATGGGCAGCTATCCTAACTACGTTATCAAACTAAATGGAGATGGAACGCTGAATACAAGTTTTGCAAACAATGGAATATTTAGTACGCAGATAGCTGAACCTGACCATTACATAAACTTCAACAACATAGTGGAGCAGCCCGATGGCAAAGTGATAATCACTGCTCACTACAACTCATTGTTGACTTCATTCACTGCTGGAAAATATTTAATAAAACTTAGCGATGCGGGCGCAGTGGACAATACCTTCCAGAGTACTGGAAATGTGTTTGGTTTTGACAATGATGACTATCAGCTCTGGTTATTCAACAGTACTCTGCAGCCGGATGGCAAGGTGCTTTGCTTTGATGAAGTGGTACATTGGATAAGTGATGTGGAAGTGGAATACAACGTAATGCTCACGCGCTTTCTCAACTCCGGTGTTGTTTCCATTTCAGAAAATCTTTCGCAAGAAGAAATAGTTCTTTACCCAAATCCTGCGCATGATTTTATCAATTTCAAAAGCAATGGCGAGAATATCACGAACGCACAAATCAAAATTTTTGATGCAATAGGCAAGTTGGTTTTGAGTAAAAATTTACAATCTCAATCATTGAATATTGAAGACCTCACATCAGGTTTTTATTCTATAGAAATGATGAGTGGAAATGAAAGAAGTGTAGTTCGTTTTGTGAAAGAATAAACAACTCATTGAAAAAATAATTGCAAAAAAATCTGTCAAAAAAAAATTCACTTATGAAAAATAATTTATTCATCACAGCGGTATTTGTGCTTGCCTTATTTCAAAATTCATCAGCGCAAAATGGTTTGCTTGATGCAACATTTGCTACGCAAGGAAAATTAGCCTACGAGATATTTCCAGACCCTGTTTCACAAAGCGGAGTGTTTGCCACTGCCACCAGAATATACACTGTGCTGGAGGCAACAGATGTTCAAATTGGTAAAGTGTATATTAGATGTTATCACCTCGATGGAACAATAGACGAGACCTTTGGCACTGACGGAACTTTTATTATCCCAAATATTTCAGGTCAAAACTCGGTTATGAATTCTGACCAAAGTAAAATTTTCATAGTAGGAAGAAACTCAAGTTGGGAAACAGGTGTGGTCGAATTTGATATTTCAAGTGAAGTTTCCTCTACACACTTTTACCCTGTGGAGGCCAACTATAATGATGTCATGCTGAACATTGTCATTACTGATAACAATGAAATATTATTGGGTGGCTACCACCAAAACCTCATGGCCAACACCGCTGCGATACGCATCATCAAGTATGATGAGAATCTAAATGTTGACCCGTCATTTGGCATTGATGGAAGCGTCATCTTTCCAGAGCTCGCAGGCATGAATGGCACTACCTATAGCTTGGGCGACATGGAAGTGGATCACAATGGAAATGTGTTTCTGATCGGTGCACTAGACGACACACACAAACTGATAAAAATATCAAGTAGCGGAGTAGTTGATGCTTCCTTCATTGTACCTGCTGCTCTTGATCCTTACATTTATTTCAATGACATTGAAATAAATGCCAGCAATCAATTACTAGTGTTGCCGTACGTATCAGGCGCTCAATACATCGTTAGGATCAATAATGACGGAAGCATTGACAACACCTTTGCAAATGCCGGAGTTTTTCAAATTTATTCTCCCAACCCAGATTACATAATCAGTCTAAGAA
>JAYSWI010000280.1:0-1930 GCA_043718125.1 Flavobacteriales bacterium | reverse complement strand
GCCTAAACGGTTCGATATATCAAACCAAAAGGTGATAAGCAAAATCAATACAATAAGAATTAGAAAATGTCTATCAGCATTTGTTTTCGGGCCATAGCGGGGGCTGAATTTCTCGCTAAGGCGCATAGTTTATTTTTTGTGTCCTTCATTGTTTCATCATTCATTGCGTGGTCAATTCTATGTTTATTCCGCACATTAGTTAATCCCATCATTTAGCCCACCCAAATGTGCAGTTTGATTGGGGAAAAAGACCTTTGAGTATCAATGATGAAGTTGGTGGAATTAGTGCATCGCAACACCACATTAAAAAAAAATCCCCTTCACTTTAAATGTGAAAGGGATTTTAAAATCAGAAAAGGTTAATTGGTTTTTATTTATTCACTATCAATTTGCCTTGCTCAACGTTTGTTCCGTTGGTGAGGCGATAGAGATAAATACCCGTAGCAAGCACTTCTGCATTATAGTCCACATTGTAATCCTCATCGGCTTCTAGCACACCAACAAAAATGTCAGCGACTTTCTTGCCTGCCATGTCATAAAGTTCAAGTGTGGTTTTAGCACTTTCTAAGGTATGAAATACAAACCATGTGCTTCCAGATGTTGGGTTTGGATTTACACGCAATGAACCTGAGGCAGAAACAGTTTCAGAAACAACAGGTGCTTCCAAAGCTGGTAGTGGTGCGGTTCCGAAAGTGAGGGTCTGAATACACTGGTCAAAATTTCCAGAGCAATCAGTAGCCTTGTAAGTACGAATCACTTGATAGTATGGGCAACAATCCAATTCGAAAGCAAAGTCGCCTGCTCCTGAAATATATCCAGTTGCGCTGCCATAAGGAACGTTGTTCACTTTGAAAGTTCCGTTGTACGTGAACCAACCACCAAAGCCATAACTAGAGTTGTAGTTGTTTGCCCCATTACCCAATTGGAATCCGAAATAGGCATTAGTTGGCGCATGCACTATACTCAAAGCTGATCCTGCATAGCCACCAAAGCCGACCAACTCCGCCCCTGGCGTACTCATCAAGCGGTAATACATCCAATCGAAGTGATTGGCTCCTACCCCACCACAATCTGCTTTGAAAGTTGAAGGTGAAGTTTGCGAACTCCATTGTGCCCAATCTTTCTTATTGTGGAAAGTTACACTTGCATGCCAACCATTGTTCACGTTGTAAACGTTTTTGAAAGTAGCAGACACCACAATAGTTCCGTTTGGATATTGCACAAAAGTTCCGTTGTGAACTTTGTAGAAACGATGTGTTTTTGGCAAGCCAAATAAACCCATTGCCCAGTCTGCCGGATAGCCACACGGATTGTTTGACGGGCGAACTGGTGTCTTAATGTTACAATCAGCAATTGAACCCGGTGCAGGAGGATTGCCAGTGTACGTTTCTGTCATCAAAACATTGATGTTGCCATCGCAAGCATCCCAAGCAGTAAGAACAACTGGTGTTGGAATAACTGCGCTACAAAGCAACGTCTGATTTGCCGCACAATCATCCATGATTGGAGCTTCGGTGTCATCTATAGTGATGGTATAACTGGTGGTCACTGAATGCCCGCAAGCATCAGTGGCTATGTAATGAACTACCCATTGACCATTACCACAATCATCAGAATAATTGGTGGTGTAATAGGTAGAAATGATTGGTACTCCACAGTTATCACTTGCAGACAAAGCTTTTGGTGAATAGTCCATCCAATCCAAACATTGATAATCTTCGTCTGCTGGCTCTTCATCAAACCAAGGGCTTGTTTCATCAGTTACATAAATGGAAGCATATTGAGGCTCGCTCATGTTGCCACAAATATCTATTGCATAGAATGTATAGTTGTAGGTGTTTTCGTTTATGCAATTGCCTTCCACAGTGTCTATTTCAGTAACAACCCAAGCTGCGCCACATGCGTCCCATGCTGTTGGCAAAACAATAGA
>JAYSWI010000279.1:0-1936 GCA_043718125.1 Flavobacteriales bacterium | reverse complement strand
AATAAAAAAGGAACAACCCCAGTATTACGCATTGAAGTACAATCAAAGTGTTGCCAATGTGCAACAAATTCAAAATGAATTGGTGCAGGAAGGAACCTCTCTTTTGGAGTATATAGTGACTGAGGATAATGTGTATGCTTTGGTGATTACTAAGCACAAGTATCACATACTACAGTTGGCAAAGGGCACATTGGCTGCGGATATTGAAGCATACAACCTGGCCATTACCTCAAACAATGAACAGAAAGCATCACAACTTTCGTTTGCATTGTATCAACGCTTGTTTGAGCCGCTCATCTCATTTTTTGATGGCAACGAAATAATGGTTGTGCCGGACAATGAATTGTTCAACCTGAATTTTGAAACACTGCGCAAGTCAGTGGATGGTGGTCTAGAAAGTTATTTAATAAACGACTACATCATTTCTTATTTGCTTTCGGCCACTACAGCCTTGCAGTTTGGAAAGTTGAACACCTGCAAGGAGGCAGGAGTGTTGGCAATAGCTCCCGGATTTTCTGATGAACTAAAGCAGTCTTATGCAGCACGAAAGGATGCCTATTCCTTTTTTGATGACAGTTTTTTGAAACGCATACAGCAACCTTTTGCCGTGCGCACTGCAAAATCTATCGCAAGCATGCTAGATGGAAAGGCCTATACAGATCAGTTGGCCACCGAACAAAATTTCAGAGAAGATGCTCAACGTTATGGCATCATTCATTTTGGAACACATACAGAAATCAATAACCTCTCTCCCCTGATGTCGCGCCTGATACTGACCAATGCTGCCAACGACAGTACAGAAAATGATGATGGCTATCTGCACGCCTATGAGATATACAACATGCAGCTGCGCGCAGAGCTTGCTGTGCTTACCGCTTGCCAAACTGGCAATGGCAAACCAAACAGTAGTGAAGGAGTGCTATCACTTGCACACAGTTTTGCCTATGCAGGTTGCCCCAGTGTGGTGATGTCTGTGTGGCAGATTGATGAAAAAACTTCAGCCATCATCATCGAAAAATTCTATCAAAACCTGGCTGATGGCATGAATAAGAATGAAGCCTTGAGGCAAGCCAAGCTCTCTTATCTAAAAGAAAACCCAGGAGAACTGAGTGCGCCCTATTACTGGGCAGGCATGGTGCTACTGGGAGATACACAGCCATTGCAGTCGAGTCAAACTTCCTTTTGGTGGTGGATTGCAGGTGGCATTGGATTTTTGGCATTGTTCGGTCTTTTTTTGAGAAAACGCATGGTTTAGCTGAGAATCAAAGCTCCTATTTTTTGAACTATTGCATATCTGTTCTTATTGGGAGGCGGTGATAAACAGCGCCCTTTTCTCTGCATACGAATTTATTTTCGATCCCATTGTTCACATTCAATGACGATGTTCGATAAGATGGTAGAACCGACCAAGTGCTTTGAACAAATTGTTTTACAAATGACATTTATTTTAGGACTAGCCCAGTTTTCACAGTCGCATTGGTTGGAGATGATTCAAGATTTTACGATGGATGCACTGGCGAAAACATCCAAAATTTTTAGTAGTTCGAATTGCTTGTTCGAAGAAGCGCAATGAAGTTGGGATGAAGGGTACAAAATTCAACAGCTAGGTATAAATAAAAAAAGTCTTACAATAAAAATCAGCATCTATGTCAAAGAAACTCTACTCCATGTTCGTTACGTTCACTGTTATTGCGTTTAGTTTCGATCGCTGCTCGGCACAGATGACATTTGATATTCCGGGTGCCACAGCAACATACATCACAGGTATCAATAACAACACAGACATTTGCGGCTACGCCATAATAGATGGTTTGGCACATGGCTTTGTTAAGGTAGGTGCGGATACCATCATCACTCAGTACAATTCTTTTGTGGACACATGGTTCGGAGGCATCAACAATAACGGACAAGTAGTAGGCCGATACAACAGCACGGG
>JAYSWI010000278.1:0-1946 GCA_043718125.1 Flavobacteriales bacterium | reverse complement strand
TTTGTTTTCAGTCAACAGGCGTTGACGGCACCGTTGATATTTTTATGAGAAAACTAAACGGAAATGGAACTTATGCTTGGAGTGGCGATATAGTGAATGTGTGTGTAGCCGATGGCATACAAGGCAACTTCTTTTGGACACAAGATGATGCGTACATCTACATCTGTTGGGCAGATGGCAGGCTAGGTGTAATAGGTAACTACGCCATTTATGCACAAAAAATAGATAAGGCCACAGGAGCAATACAATGGCCAGAAAATGGAGTGGAAGTGTTTGACCAGAACACCTATTCACCCTATCCTAAAATGGTGATCAATAATGATGGGCAACTCGTTATCACCAACGAATCGAATAGCACATTTGGACTCAATGTGCAGGTGCTAAATCAGGATGGTACGCTTGCTTGGGCTACCACATCCCTACTTGCCATACCCGAATATTTGCCCTTCTATGCTGATTACAGTTTACTTAAATCAAACAACAACATCATTGTAGCTTGGAGCAAATCATATTCCGGTGGTGGTGCTGATGGAATCTATATCGCACATGTTGCTCCGCCAATTACCACTATTGAAGCAACCATTTCAACATGTGACAGCTATACTTCCAATGGCGAAACATTCACAGAGAGTGGTGTCTATGTGCAACAATTGCCGGGTGACACCACGCTTGTTTTGACCCTTACAATAAGCAGTGCAGACATCAGCCTTGGTATAAATGGAAACACGCTCAACGCTCTGGCCAATGAAGGAAATTTCTATTGGTTGAATTGCACAACAAATACCATTGAGGCAGATGATCAGGATTCTTTCACACCTCTTATCACAGGTGAATATGCGCTCATCGTGGACAACAATAATTGTGTTGATACATCAGATTGTTACCTCATAGAAATAATCGGGGTGAATGAAATTGGTTTTCAAATTCATATATCTCTTTATCCAAATCCGGGTAGTGATGGGTTGAATATTCAATCATCAATACCATTGAAAAATGCCACACTCAAATTGATGGATGCAAATGGAAGATTGGTATTGAAGAGAAACAATATGAATGGATCAAATTTCCGTTTTGATATAAGCGAATATGAAAATGGAATTTATGTTGTCGAAATAATTTCCAATAATTCAGTATCGCGGAAGAAATGGGTGAAGGTGCTGACCTCGGAAGGGTTTTAAAACCCCTTCGAGGTTTTTCCAACAACTCCTTTCGAGGTTTTTGTGGCCAACCCGTTCAAGGTTATTCTAGCAAAACTCTTGCGGTCTGCTTCAGGCCTCTCAAAACAATAAACCCCGAAGGCGTCTGAAACGCCTCCGGGGTTTCCGCACCTCGGAGGGGTTCTAAAACCCCTTCGAGGTTTTTGAAGAAACTTCTTTCGAGGTTTTTTATGTAAGCCTTTCGAGGTTTGCTATTTAATTATGTTAGAGGATTATCGAATAAAACCCCTTCAAGGTTCATCAAATAAAACCAGTCTCGGTTATACTTACAAAACCTTTTTACAGCAGGCTTCTAGTCGCTCCAAAACAATAAACCCTGCAAGTGTCGGAAGCGTTTCTTAGCGAAAAATTGCTCTATTTTTTATTGTAATGTGAATTTCAGGATTGTTTGGTGTTTTCAAATTTCATTTTTTCTCGAAGCAACCATGACAAATAATTTACCATCTAAACATTCGAAAATTCAGATAGGAATTTTTTCCATCATAAATTTGAAACAAACCATCAATTAATCTTTTTTTCTATGAAATCAAAATTATTTTCCCTGCTCGTGCTTTGCACCATTTCATTTTGTTCACTCTTTACAAACGCTCAAGTGGCTGGATCGTGTACTGCTCCATTGCCTATCACATGTGGTGCGGATCCAATCATTGG
Source organism: Flavobacteriales bacterium (assembly GCA_043718125.1). Taxonomy (GTDB): domain Bacteria; phylum Bacteroidota; class Bacteroidia; order Flavobacteriales_D; family Sanyastnellaceae; genus JANNVZ01. The sequence goes on along the minus strand of JAYSWI010000278.1, from coordinate 78 downwards.
AGTTACTACCAATATTGCATCTGACAATGCCTTTACAGGCGCAATGTCTTGTTTTAACACCGCCAGTTCCGGTGGTCA
>JAYSWI010000277.1:0-5565 GCA_043718125.1 Flavobacteriales bacterium | reverse complement strand
GGTTCCAACCTTTTGCTATCTGCCCCGAGGCGTGTGGGAAAAACCTCTATTCTGTTCGACCTAATCGACAACCCAGAAGCTGACTTCTATATGGTTTACCTGAACACTGAGTCGCTGGAATCTGCGGATGATTTCTTCAACGAGGTGATGAAAGCGTTGTCAAATGCTGACAATATCGAAAATCATGGAGGGCTTCTCAAAAGAGCGAAAGAAAAACTGTATGATCTTGGTAAAACTCTAAGTGCTATCAACATAGGGCCAGTTGCAATACAGCTTCAACCCAAAGAAGATGCAGCACCATTCGAAAAATTACAAACGCTACTTAAAGAGATTGATCTTGAAGGCAAACTCATTGTCCTAATGCTCGATGAATTTCCGATAACCCTCGAACACATTCAAAACAAAAGTGGTGACGAGGCCGTGAGGCATTTTCTGAATCAAAACAGAACGCTAAGACAGAATCCCATATTCCAAGAGAAAATCAAATTCATCTATACAGGCTCAATTGGATTATACACCGTAGTAAAACGCTTCAACGCAACAGATAGAATCAACGATTTGAGGTTGCACCAACTCGGTGCTTTATCAGAAGCAGAAGCAAAGTCAATTGCAAATGAACTGTTTGAAGTAAGAACGAAAAAGAAACTGCATGAGCCGACACTAGCTTATTTACTACAGAAGATCGAATGGTGGATTCCGTTCTATTTCCAATTAATGATCGTAGAGTTGTCAGACCTTGTGAGGTACGATGGACATGCAATAAACAACGAAGCAATTGACAAGGCCTTTGTGCAAGTAGTGCGCAAATCAGATATTTATTTAGACCATTGGCGCGGAAGGCTTGCTAAAATTTTTAAAGACAGTTCACTGAAGTGTGTGGTTGATATTCTTCAAACTTTGAAGGATAGGAATGAGTTGAACAAGGCAGAAATTCTCAACATTGCGGTAAAGCATGAGGTCACGCATGAAATGGAATCGATGATAGAAATTTTAACTCATGATGGATATATAGTGGAAGTAGCTGACAACTTCAAATTTTACTCACCCATTCTAAAACACTGGTGGAAATGATTGGCTCAAAACTTTTGATATACAACCCGGCTGAAAAACCAAAGGAACAAATTATCAATGAATTTGTAATCCGAAAGAAGGAATTCGAGATATTGTTTGATGAGATAAAAAACTCTGACCCAACGGTGGCTCCTCAACACTACTTGATTTCAGGGCAAAGAGGAATGGGTAAAACAACCCTCATCCTCCGACTGAAATATGCAATAGAAGATGACAAAAAGTTGTCGAAACGAATCATCCTGATTCGTTTCAGTGAAGAGCAATACAACATCGCACGATTGGACGTGCTTTGGGAAGAGGTAGCGCAAAGACTTGAAGTGAAAGCAGAAGGATATGTTGGCTTGTATGATGAAATGCTGAAGCATGAGGCAAATAAGAACTACGAGAAAATTGCAGCCGATATGCTCACAGCATCATTGCGAAAAAACAAACACCGTGTGCTCTTGCTAATTGACAATATCGGTGACTTGTTAGACAAATTCGGTAAAATGCAAGTTCATCGGCTGCGCGAAATTCTCATCACATCACAGCATATTCAAATAGTAGGGTGTTCTTCACGCGTGCTTGAACATACCTTTAGTTACAGTGAGCCTTTTTTTGATTTCTTTAGAGAAATACGACTAAATCCACTTAGCAAAGAGGAGAGTTTCGACATGCTGCGTGTATTGGGTGAGGTTCATTCCAAGAGCAAACAGATCAATGCTGTGATTGACAATATGCCGCAACGCATTGAGGCATTACGCAGGATTAGCGGTGGTGTGCCGCGCACCATGGCCATCCTATTCGATATTTTCATTGACTTTGAAAATGGAAGTGCATTTGAAGATTTGCAACATCTGCTAGACCAAACCAACTCGATGTATAAGCACAGGATGGATGATCTGAAACCACAGCAACAACAAATTATAGATGCGTTGGCTCGCTCTTGGGGCGCCATTACACCGAGCCAGATTTTGCAAGCGAGTAAACTTTACAGAGACGATGTAAAATCCAACCAGATTTCTGCGCAATTGCAACAACTGGTGGATAACCAGATTGTAGAAATTGTACCCACCAAAGGCAAACGCAACATTTACAGAATACGCGAACGCTTCTTCAATATCTGGTATCTGATGCGTCACGGCAAAAAGACAGACAAAGAGGAAGTATTGTGGCTGATCAGGTTCTTAGAAACATGGTGCAGTCAGCATGAAATTATTTCAATGACCCAACAACTTATTTCAAGTCTGGGTACAGAAGGCTATTCGGTGTCGGGAGTTTATCATAATACAAAGGCGCTTTTTCACATGAGTGTTGTCGAAGAAGAGTTGAAAAGTAACTTGCATGAAAGCGCAATAGAATTTCTGAAAAAGCAAGAAGCTACTGTGTTCTTAGAAAGTTTGGAGCAATTGATAAGTCCAGCTAACGGGCTTCCGTCTCACTTGTTTAGTCAGGATATTGATTCTTTCAAATCTGCTAAAACGACAGCACTAAAGAAAACACTTGAAATGAAACATCAAGAGTTGGTTGCTCTCAAGCATCTATCTGAAGTAATAAATAAATTTCAGAGGGTGATTGTAGAAAATGACGAGACGATGATACTTAGCCATCTTGAAAAAATAAGAGATGCTCATCCTGCTTTAGTGACATTAGTCTATGCCGTGATTGGTGCGAAAGGCAACCACTTTGAAAACATGTTTAAAGCTTTTACACTTCTGTCAAATAATCAAAATGGTTATTTGAAAATTGACTTAAACGTGATACGAATGGCTCTGCTTGATCAATTATTTCGCTTCAAGCAATTCAACTTTCTCCGACAAGAATTTGAAAAACCGGATAGTTTATTGATGCGCCACGACCGCCCTTATTACTATGCCTTGTGTCATTTCATAGGTGGTGAGTTGGAAGAAAAGTATATAAACACTCCATCGGAACTAAAAGAAACAGTAGATGAAATTATTCAAAGTTTGAATATGCACACTCCACTTGGCAAACCAAAATTGAAGCAATAATTCTTGGTTCATGTTTTCTAATTCTTGACTACATCCTGGTTTTCCATATACCTATTCATCCACCTGTCCTCTCCACTATTCTTCCCCATCAATGCAGGGTGGCTTGGCGTGTCTTCCAACCTTGGGTCGCTCAGCAATTTCATTTTTTCGGTGCGCGACACTTCAATGTTGATGGCATCAAATTCTTCGGTTACTTTGCCTTCAATCATGAATAATCCCCAACCTGACACACGGTAGTTTTTTGCAGAATCAGGAAAGTGAACGGTGTCAATAAAGTGGCCTTCTCGGTCAATGAAAGTACCGAAGTACATGCTCTCGCCTTTGCTTGTGCGCGTGGGTTTCAGTGCAACGAGGTAGCCTATTGTTCGAATTGTTTTTCCAATGTGTTTTGGAAAATTTTTTGCAACTACTTCATTCAAAACAACTGATGAGTTTTGCGCAAATGAATTCATTGTGCTTTCGTTCAACTGCCTTTTGCGTGTGTCTCCCTTCCCTTTGAGAAGTGCTGGGGACGGGACTGATATGAGGTCAAACGGATTACACAATGGGAACCCAATCAGCTCAAGTTCATCATAAGCATCCTCTAGCCAATGATGCTCGAGTGTAGGAAGCGAATAATTTTTCTTTTCTGCGATAAAAAGTTCTTCGCATGGAGCGGTCATTTTTGTTTTTCCCAATCTGAAATGCAATTGCCACATCAATTCCTTTTTGCCTAATTTTAATGAACGAAATGCTCCAATTCTGGCCAGTAAAACACATTGGTCCAATGAAATTTTTACACGTTCCAAGAAATTATCTAGGGATGTAAATATTCCATTCTTTCTGGCATGAAGCAAATTTTCAATCACGTTTTGTTCTAAGCTTTTTACAAACTGAAATCCCAACGTGATTTTTTTATTGTCGAGCGTACACTCATTGGAAGCGCTATTGACACATGGTGCTAGAATTTCTGCTCCGTGCATTCGTGCTTCATGCACATATATTTCTGTTCTATAAAACCCACCGTAATTGTTGATGCAGGCCACCATATATTCGATGGGGTAATATGCTTTTAGAAAAAGACATTGGTAACTTTCTACAGCATAGCTCGCACTGTGTCCTTTGGCAAAGGCGTAGCCCGCAAAACTTTCTACCTGTCTCCACACATCCAAAACCAATTCTTTTGTATGTCCGTTTTGAATGGCGCCTGAAATAAAATTTTCTCGTGCCTTATCGAACTCTTCACGGCCTCTGAATTTTCCGCTCATTCCTCTTCGTAAAACATCGGCTTCGCCAAGATCAAGACCAGCAAATTCATGCGCAACTTTGATCACATCTTCTTGATAAACCATTACGCCATAAGTCTCTGGCATCAAATCCAAAAGGGGTTTTGGTGCTTCCATTCTTTTTTCCGGAATGCGCTCGCGTAGGATATAGGCGCGCATCATACCAGATGATGCTACACCTGGGCGAATCACAGAACTTGCCGCTACTAAGCCTAAATAATTATGCGTTTGCAACTTGGTAAGTAACATGCGCATGGCTGGCGACTCCACATAAAAACAACCAATTGCCTTGGCCTCACGCAGCAAATTGTTGCATCGCTCATCGCGCTTGAAACGACTGATATCGTGTATGTCTATATCGGAACTTGAGGGCTGATTGGTGGCAATTATTTCCAAGGCTTCTTTTATCTTACTTAGGCCTCTTTGCGATAGAATATCGAGTTTGTTGATGGCGATATCCTCTGCTTGTTGCATGTCGAACTGCACGGTTGGAAATCCTTTGGGTGGTAGAAATGTTGCCCCGTAGTAGTGCAGTGGTTTTTCAGTAATAAGTACACCACAAGAATGTATGCTGATATAGTTCGGAAAATCTTTTAGGTAAGTAGAATATTGTAATACAAGTTGGTGAATCGAATCAAGTTCTTCGTATTTGAATTTTGCATCGCTTAGCATGTCGATATCAATTTTTGGTAGGCCAAAAACTTTTCCCAATTCGCGTACCGTTGCAGAATATTGAAACGTGTTGAATGCACCAAGCAACGCCACATTTTTGAATCGCTTGAAAATATATTGCGTAATATCCTCACGGTCTTTCCAAGAAAAATCCATGTCGAAGTCGGGTGGATTTTGACGGAATAAATTGATGAATCGCTCGAAGTACAAATCCAATTCGAGCGGATCTACATTGGTGATGCGCAGCAGATATGCCACGATGCTGTTGGCACCGCTGCCACGGCCTACATAGAAATAATTTTGGCTTTGCGCATATTTGATGATGTCCCAATTGATAAGAAAATACGAAACGAAATTTTGTTGTTTGATAACCTGTAGTTCTTTTTGCAGACGTTGCAACACTGTGTTATCTGCATTGGGATAGCGATAGTGCAATCCTTCTTCGCACAATTTTTCGAGCATCAAATTATCTTCTTCATTGCAGTCTGTATAGCACGCTTGGTTTTTATGTGTTTTCGAATTCAATTCAAAATCTATTGTGCATTGCGATAGCAGATTTTTTGTGT
>JAYSWI010000276.1:0-1950 GCA_043718125.1 Flavobacteriales bacterium | reverse complement strand
CTCCTATGTGAGAAGGGAAACGGCATACCTGTTTTAGGAGAGAAATGGCTGGCCTATTTATTAATTAGAATTGGTATTAGAGTCCATTAACAGCCACTAATTAAAATACATTCTCAGCCCAATAAAACTTCTTCCCAAATATTGAATGCTGTTCGTTTTGTAATTGTCTTGCTCCTCTCCAATAATATTCAATAACCCCAAAGAAAAAATTAACTCAGCGCGCAGAATGGCCTTTTTTAGTGCAACAGGCCGTGATATTCCAAAGTCAAAATTTAGATTGAAATTTTTCAATTTCGGTTGTGGATCACTGAACAATGTAATTGGTATTGAGGGGCGAATGCCTACCATGTAACCAAGTTGATTTGTGCCCTTGTTGGTGACATCATTCCTGTAATGCTTACCATAAATAAATGCAATTGGCATCTCAATAGTCAATGGGAAAATCAAGGACTTTTCCTTGTTGATGTTACCAGTATCATAAATGAGGTGCGACTGTAAAATGTTTGCCTCCAAAGCAAAACGCATGGATACCTTTTCTTTGACCGGTGCGTACCAAAAAAAACCAACATTCATCCCCAACGAATTTTTTGCTTCTGCCCTACCCAACCCATTGCCAGTAGTTTTGAAATAAGGAGAAGCGTCCAATTTGAGAATGGAATATGAGGTACCGAAACTCATTCCAAAATTTCTTTTCTTCTGTATAGCAAAGTAGGTGCTGTCGTTTCCAAAGACACTCATGCAAAATAAAAAAAATACAATTGCCAGTACAGATTTTTTCTTTAGGTACATGCCAAAATTTATTTCAATTCGAAAACATCGCCAGATGTCAATACACTCAATTTTACATTCTCCATTTTAAGATGATTAAAATAGACCCCGCAACTATCCATGGCAGCCATTACCACCACTTGGCTGGCACCAATAACGGTGGCGTGCTTTCCCTTCACCAAAATTGCAGTTTCCTCATCGATGCCAATGCCCCACATGCCGAGGTGATCGCACAGCGCACTCAGCAATCTGTTGTACCTGCTTCGAACCACAAAGTGCTGGTCTATAACCGCGTTTTTCAACAGCCCTAATCCATCATCATATCCACCGTTTCCTTTCCATACCTTGTCGTAAGTACTTGCATATTCTGATGAGAATTTTTCATCGCCTGTTATCATTACCTCGCTCATAACTGCCGCTCCGGCACTTGTTCCAGCCACCATTGCACCTGCGCTATAAGCAGCCATTATTGCATCATGAATTGGGCTGTCCTTTACCAGCGACATGAATAGATTTTGGTCGCCACCGGTTATGAAAATAAGCTTTGCATTGCGCACAGAATCCAATTTTGGTTGGTTGATAAAATCCTTTTCTTCAAAATTCAAATAAGCGCATTTTAAATTGGCAACCTCTTGAACTGATTGATTAAAAAAGTAGTAGGCACTGTCCGGTTCTGCGCTACTCATTGGCAATACGGCAATGTAATCTGTACTATCGATAGGCGCATGCTCAATCATTCCCCCCACCAGTTCTGAGGTAAGTTGACCTCCACCTATGATAAAAAGCATTCCCGTTTTTTCAGAAGAAAGTGCCGGATTTTGTGTTTTAATTTCAACCTCGTCACATGTTACCAACAAAATTGAAAGTGCGAACAACAAGACCATTAGAGAAGTGAATTTCATCCTATGATAATTTTTGAATAAGGTTGATGCGCGCTAGTTCACGTTCAATATTCCAAATCATTTGTGCGTCAAGTTCACCTGCCTTCAGGTTTTGAAGCAGGCTGCCTGTGTCAATTATTTCGCGCGATTTTGCCTCCTCAGAAAGTGCTTGGCTGTACTCGTTAAATTGTTCCATAAAGAGCGTCATGTAGGTTTCTTGCAAACCAACAAATTCATAAATTTCACTTATCAAATCATCAAAACTTTGAGCATTTGCTATTCGCAATTTCATGCTGCTTGC
>JAYSWI010000275.1:0-5586 GCA_043718125.1 Flavobacteriales bacterium | reverse complement strand
GATACACAAAGGACTCAAGCCATTTACAAAAAATTTCTTCAGAGAAGTCAATGACGATGATGTAACTAAGCTGACAGAAATAAGGATAAAACGTATCTCACGATTCGACTCACACAAGGCGGATGATCATCTAATAAAAATTGAATCCGAAATTTCAGAGGTTAAAAACAAGCTCGAAAATTTGGTGGAAACGTGCATAGAATATTTCAAAGAATTAAAACGCAAATACGGAAAGGGCAAAGAGCGCAAAACAGAAATAAAACAATTCGACACCGTGGAAGCCGCTAAAGTGGCCATTGCCAATGCCAAATTGTACGTCAACTTAGCAGAGGGTTTCGTGGGCACCGGCCTCAAGCGTGATGAGGGAGAGTATGTCTGCGATTGCTCGGACATTGACGACATTATCCTATTTCGCAGCGATGGCAAAATGATAGTGAAACGCGTAGAGTCAAAGTCCTTTGTTGGCAAAGACTTGATCCATGTGGCAGTTTGGAAAAAAGACGATAAGCGCACCATCTATAATATCATTTATAGCGATGGCAAAAAAAATGGAGCCATGATGAAACGTTTTGCTGTAACAGCCATCACGCGTGACAAAGAATACGACCTCACCAAAGGAACACCCGGCAGCGAATTGCTTTATTTCAGTGCCAATCCAAATGGCGAAGCAGAAATAGTCAGCATCCATTTGCGTGCTTTGGAACGCATAAAAAAACTGAAATTCGATGTCGATTTTTCGCAAATGGCAGTCAAAGGCCGCGATGCCATTGGCAATGTAGTTACAAAATATCCGGTTAGAAAAGTGGAGTTGAAAGAAGCCGGTATTTCCACCCTTGGCGCACTACAAGTGTGGTATGACGAACATGTGCAACGACTCAATAGCGAAAGCCGTGGCCGCCTTGTTGGCGACTTCTATCCGGGCGAGAAAATTTTAGTTCTCCTCAACACAGGTGAGTATAAACTCGCGGCACCCGACCTGTCGCTGCACTTTGATGAAGGCACCGTGCATTTCGAAAAATGGATACCTGAAAAACCAGTCACCGCTGTGTATTACGATGGCGAAAAACAAACATGGTTCGTAAAAAGATTTTTGATAGAAGAATCAACACGCGCTGTAAAATTCATCACAGAACATGCTGCTTCTAAACTGGCATTTGTAACCACGGTGCATCATCCCGTGGCATTTATCCGATATGACAAAAGAAACAAAATATCCAAACACAAAATGGACGAAGGCATAAGCCTGCGAGAATTTATAGCCGTAAAAGGGATGAAAGCATTGGGCAATAAACTGACGGCATTCCCTGTGCTGGCAATAGAACTTTTGGAAATTAACGAAACGTTGGAGGCTGAAACAGAAAGCCAATTTGTACAATCATTGGTGCGCAACAAACCAAGTTTAGAGCCGCCTGTTATTGAATTTGAAATTGAAGATTTCACCTCCGAGATACATCAAAACCCTGAAGACATAGAATTTGAAATAGAAGGATTGGAGGAAGACATGGCAAAATTTAAAGCCTCAAAAAAAGAAAGCGATAACCAAACTGAAGACATAAAAAAAAACGACAGGAAGAACAGTAACGGTGAACAAGCAAGTCTTTTTTGAAAACAACTAATCCATTGCGGACACCCGCTTTCACAAAATAATAATCGGATGAAAAAAATATATCACTTAGCCACCTGTAGCACTTGCCAAGGCATTCTAAAAGACTTTGGACTGAAGGCCAAAACTTTTGAAAAACAAGACATCAAAACCGAAACCATAACCGCCCCGCAATTGGACGCGATGAAAAAATTGGCGGGTAGCTACGAGGAATTATTTAGCCGTAGGGCTTTGAAATATCGGTCATTAGGCTTGAATGAAAAGGTGCTTTCGGAAAAGGAATTCAGAAGATATATTTTAGAGGAATACACTTTTCTGCGCAGGCCTGTTGTCATCAATGGCAATGAAATATTTGTGGGCAACGCACCCAAGACGGTGGCAGCGGCAAAGGCGAGTATGTAATACCATGTGAAAATATGAAATAGGCCAAACAATTTCTCTCCAAGAAATTTGCCGCTTCTCTTCTCCCAAAAAAGGTTTGCCCCTTTCCTTCTCCCAAAGGAGAAGGTGGTCGAAGACCGGATGAGGTAAGAAGATGTCGAAGTCAGACGAGGTAGCGAGAAGGCAAGTGAGGTGTAAAGCAAATCGGACTAATTCATAATTTCAAACGGTATAACAAAACGGACTTTTAGTTTTTCATCAGGCCCTATATAGAATCAAAGAGGGGCGGTGCATGTATGATATGCACCTTGCAAATTGCACTCAATAAAGCCGAATGGAATGGAATAAAAAAAATGCGTGACTTATACCATTTCTAATTATGAAGTAGGCCAGCCATTTTCTCTCCTCCATAGAGAACACTAGTGAGGCGAAAAATAAAACAGACTAATTCATAATTAGAAATGGTATTAAACATTATAGACAGACACTATATAGCCAGTGTCAATGCCATAGTTTCATTAATAAAGTTAGATTGAAAAACACTTTTCCACCTGCTCAAATTTCTCCTTTATTGACGCGAGTTCAGCAGCACCAGATGTAGCATAAGAAGGTTGTCCGCCACCTTTGAGCTTCATATTTTCTCTAATTATTTTTCCGGCATCTAGGTTTTTAGCCTTCACCACATCATCGGAGATGGCAACGGTATAAGAAACAGAATCGCTGCTCTCATTAGCAAGCACGATGAATGCGTTTTCCTTTTCTTGTTTCAGTTGAAATGCGATGTCCTTCAACACCGCAGCATCTAGTTGTACCTTTTCGCACAACACATTCATGCCATTGCGCACTTGCCACTTTGCGCTCAATTCGTGTTTCATGCTTTGCGCCTTCTCTTTGTGGAATGTGTCAATTTGTTTTTGTAAATCTGAATTTTTGGTTTGCAAATCATTCAATGATTTTACAACATCTTTGGTTGACAATGTCTTCCGAATTTCTTGCAGGATGTTCAATTCATTCTTGATAAAATTGAAAGCACCATTTGAGGAGATGGCTTCAATTCTTCGCACACCTGCAGCCACTGCGCCTTCACTTTGTATTTTGAAGAGTCCAATTTCGCCAGTGCTATTTACGTGGGTGCCACCGCAAAGCTCAATGCTGTTTCCAAATTTTATGACACGCACCACATCGCCATACTTCTCGCCAAACAGCATCATGGCACCTGTCTTTCTTGCATCTTCTATAGGCATAGATCGCTGTTCTTCGAGTGAAAAATTTTTGCGAATGCGTTCATTCACTAGTCGTTCTACACGCTCTATTTCATCGTCAGTCATTTTTGAAAAATGCGAGAAGTCGAAACGCAAATGATTTGAATTTACGAGTGAGCCTTTCTGCTCCACATGTGTGCCCAATACCTCGCGCAAAGCCTCGTGCATAAGGTGTGTTGCGCTGTGGTTGGCGGTGGTTTCAGTTCGCGTTTCTTTATCTACTACTGCTCTAAATGTGGCCGAAATATTTTCAGGAAGTTGTTCTACGATGTGCACCGTAAGTCCATTGTCCTTCTTTGTATCAATGATATTTATAGCATCATTCGCAGAAATCAACTTGCCTCGGTCGCCCACTTGGCCACCACTTTCAGCATAGAAAGGAGTCACGTCCAAAACTATTTGATACGACTCTTTTCCTTTGGCTTTTGTTTTTCTGTATCTAAGAATTTTAGATTCAGATTCGAGTGTGTCGTATCCTACAAACTTTGTTTCGCCACTTTCAAGTTCAACCCAATCTTCAGTTTCAAGTTTTGTTGCTGCGCGAGAGCGGACTTTTTGTTTTTGTAATTCTTCCTCAAAAGAAAGCTGATCAATGCGCTTGTTGTTTTCGCCTGCAATCAACGAAGTGAGGTCGATTGGAAAGCCAAATGTGTCATAAAGTTCAAAAGCAGTTTTGCCGTCAATCAGTTCGCCCGCTGTTTTTTTGATTATTTCATCAAGCTGTGCAATGCCTTTATCTAAGGTCCGCAAAAAACTTTCCTCCTCTTCGCGAATTACTTTTTCAACCAGTGTTCTGTTGTTTCTTATTTCGGGGAAAAAATCGCCCATTTCATCGGCAAGCACTTTCACCAATTGACAAATGAAAGGCTCCTTCAAATCTAAAAAACTATAGCCATAGCGAATTGCCCTGCGCAGTATTCTTCTTATCACATAACCCGCCCCACTGCTTGATGGGAGTTGCCCATCACATATAACAAATGACACTGCACGGATGTGATCGGCTATTACACGCATAGCTATGTCTGACCTTACCCCAACCATCTCCAAAGGAGAAGGAGTTGCTCCCTTCGATCCAACTGCACTGGTGGCGAATGAATTAGTGTATTTCTTCCCACTGATTTTTTCTATCTCAGAAATCAATGGAGTAAAAACATCCGTATCGTAGTTAGAAGTTTTGCCTTGAAGAGCCATGCAAAGGCGCTCGAAACCCATACCCGTATCCACATGTTTGGCAGCAAGTGGAACAAGCGAACCATCGGCTTTGCGTTCAAATTCCATGAAGACATTGTTCCAAACTTCTACCACTTGTGGGTGGTCGTTGTTGACCAATGTGGCACCATCCGTTTTTTTTCTTTCTTCATCATTGCGCAAGTCCACGTGTATTTCTGAACATGGTCCACAAGGGCCTGTGTCGCCCATTTCCCAAAAATTGTCTTTCTTATTTCCTCTTAAAATTCTGTCTTCCGCAATGCGCTCCTTCCACAAGTCGTATGCCTCTTGGTCGAAGTCAAGGTTTTCTTTTTCATCCCCTTCAAACACTGTTACATACAATCTGTCTTTCGGAATTTTATACACCTCCGTAAGCAGTTCCCAAGCCCAAGCAATAGCTTCTTGCTTGAAGTAATCGCCAAAAGACCAATTGCCCAACATCTCGAACATGGTGTGGTGATAGGTATCAACTCCTACTTCTTCCAGGTCATTGTGTTTGCCACTTACGCGCAGGCATTTTTGAGAGTCGGCAATGCGTTTGTGTTTGATTGGCTCGTTGCCCAAGAACCAATTTTTGAATGGCGCCATGCCACTATTGATGAACATGAGTGTGGGGTCGCCTTTCACCACCATGGGTGCTGATGGAACTATTTCATGTCCTTTTGATTTAAAAAAATCAAGGAATGTTTTGCGAATTTCTTTTGAAGTCATGTATGTCATTGATGGGCGCAAATTAAGTTGGCACTGCTTGCGTAGTCAGATGATTGAAATAATTGTTCGGTCAAGATGGTGTCTGTCCATGCCGAGCAAGTGAGGCCCTGAAACGAGTGTGACCCTGAAACGAGTTCAGGGTGCCGGGCCTCGTGTGTTGCGTCAATTGTATTCATTTCAAAAGGAAAGTCGTGTGTGACATTCAGCATTTACTCTTAAGAAAGCAGTTCGTCCATTCTTAAGAAAGCAGTTTGTCCATTCTTAAGAAAGCTGTTTGTCTATTCTTAAGAAAGCAGTTCGTCCATTCTTAAGAAAGCAGTTTGTCCATTCTTAAGAAAGCAGTTTGTCAATTCTTAAGAAAGCTGTATGTCTATTCTTAAGAAAGCAGTTCGTCCATTCTTAAGAAAGCAGTTCGTCCAT
>JAYSWI010000274.1:0-1959 GCA_043718125.1 Flavobacteriales bacterium | reverse complement strand
ACGGGTAAGCGTGTGCTTTTGCAAAATGTAAAACGTGCTGAGCAAACACAACTGGATGTATCTGCCCTCGCATCAGGAATTTATTTTGTAGAAGTGGACTTTGGAGAAGGGTTGAAGGTGGTGGAGAAACTTTTGATTGAGTAGTGTGCTTCAAATGCAAATTTGAAAAATAGTAAAAACCGTTTCTGGATTCAGGAGCGGTTTTTTTTGTTTCTATCATTTGACACAAACAAACGATATTACTTCTTCGCCACGAAAGAATTAAATGCAGCTTTGCAATCTCAAGATTTGATTTTGATTAGCACCAAGTTTACCAACAATCGGGTGGCAGTCACTTTTTAGTAGGGTTGTCTTTTTTATTAAAATTGATCTACGTTTGACAGCAGCCACAGCGCAAATATTTTATGGATTATCCGATAAAAGAAGAATCAGGTTATAGATATATAGAACAAGGTGAAGGCAATGTCATCCTATTGCTACATGGCTTGTTTGGCGCACTCAGCAACTTCCGCGAGGTGATAGAATATTTTTCAAAAACACATAAGGTGGTTATCCCGATGTTGCCACTTTATACCATGCCCATGTTGAGCACAGGTGTAAAATCATTGTCCCACTTTCTTCATGATTTTATTCAACACAAAAAATGGGACAAAGTGAATCTACTTGGCAACTCACTGGGTGGGCACGTGGCACTTGTTTATTCCAAAGAACATCCTGATCGCGTGCAATCACTCATACTTACGGCCAGCAGTGGTTTGTATGAAAACGCATTTGGTTCAAGTTTTCCGCGCAGGGAGGACAAAGAGTTTATTCGCAAAAAAGTGGCTCTCACTTTTTACAATCCCGACCACGCTACGGACGAGCTGGTGGATGAGTGCTTCGAAGTGGTAAATGATCGCAACCGTGTGCTTAGAATATTGGCTTTGGCTAAAAGTGCGATTCGCCACAACATGGCCAAAGACCTTCCCAATATGAAAATGCCAACGTGCCTTATTTGGGGTAAAAACGATACCATCACACCTCCCGAAGTGGCCGAAGAATTTAACCAATTACTTACCAATTCTACTTTGTACTGGATAGACCAATGTGGACACGCACCCATGATGGAACACCCGCAACAGTTCAATACGCTTTTGGATGGTTGGATGAAAGCACACAACTTGTGACCGAATTTTGCCATTGAGCACTTTTGTTTTCTCCGCAAAAAAAACACCCTACTCAATAAGAATTTTTGTTCCATACTGTCCCTCTACTCCAATGATGGACAAGGTATAAATACCTGAATTTAGATTTGAAACTTCTATCACGATATCGTCATTGCTTAAGACCACTGCATCTAATCTGCGAATGACAATTTGCCCAAAAGAATTTGTCAAAAGCAAAGAGATACTGCGCGATCCAACTGTCATATTTGTAACTCTAAAAGTGGAAGAACACGGGTTGGGATAAATGCCAAAAGCCATACTTCGCAATTCAACAATACCCGCTAAAATATCCACTGCAATGTTTGTTGCTTCACCAATGCAATTGGCAACATTGGTCTCTACCACCGATAGCGTCCCTACTGCGCTTTCATCCCAAATCACTTCAATTTCAAAAGTTCCTAGGCCATTGCTGATGGTGCCATTAGTAATGCTCCAATCATAAACACTGCCTGCGGTGTAGGTGCAATTGTAGGTATATATAGAAAGTGCAACAGGTGAAAGAACGCCATCAATTATTAGCAATTGTAAGAAAGCACATGACCCATCATCATCAGTTGCATTTGTGTTGAAGTTGCATGCCACTTCATTGGTGCATCCTGCTATTTCTAGCTCATCGCAAACGTTGTCGGCATCCATATCATTGATGCAATTGCCCTTGCAATCATAATACGTGAATGCATACTCACAAGTACCATCATCAACTGTAGCCGTCCAGTTGAAGTTGCATGCAGTGGGGTCGAGACAACCAGTAACT
>JAYSWI010000273.1:0-5599 GCA_043718125.1 Flavobacteriales bacterium | reverse complement strand
CTTTGTGATTGATGGATGTAGAGTCGAAATACTTTCCTGCGTATTGTCTTATGTATGACAAAAGATTTCCCAGCGAATCATTTTTTGGATTGACAGTCCACACAATTTCTCCAAGACGTTCTATTACATCGCGCGATGTTTTTTGAATTTTCTCTGACAATTGCTGCGTGTCATTTTGATTTTCGCTTTGTGAATTCAGTTTCGAACTCATCACCGAAATTTTGGTGAGGCCCGAACCAATTTCATCATGAATGTCTCGCGCAATCCTGTTGCGGATGTCTTGCACTTCTTTCTGTCTAGCCATTGCTTGTTCAAGTTTGCGAACTTTTATTGTTGCAAAAAAGCGAAAGAGCAACACCGCAAGAATGACTGCAAGTGCCAGCAGTCCAATCTTGAAAAAAGATGTTTGCCACCAAGCCGGATGGATGATGATAAGCAATGTTTTCGGATTTTCATTCCATACTCCATCATCGTTGGCAGCTTTAATTTTCAATGTGTATTCGCCTGGTTTCAAGTCCGTGTAGCTAGCATAACGCCTGGTTCCGCAATGGTTCCAGTCTGTTTCTAACCCTTCTAACATATAAGCATACTGCACGCCCTTTGGGTTCGAAAAGCACAATGCAGCAAATTCTATGGAGATAAAATTTTGTTTATGGCGAAGCTCGATACACTGCAATTCATCCAACATTGGTGTTGAATAAATTTCTCTGTCATACACTTTGAACGAATTCAAAACAATCTGTAGCGCAATTTTATCCTTCTTAAAATTCTTTGGCCTGAATGCGCAATAGCCTGGCGACATGGGAAACCATATTTCATCATTCCTTGCATTGAGCATAGTGATAGATGAATAGTAAGGATATAGTCCATTGTTCTCAGAGTAAGTTTTTGAACTTAAGGTTTTTGTATCAAAAAAAATGAGTCCATCACTTCCGGCAATCCACAGGTTTTGATTGCTGTCCTTTACAAGTGAGGTTAGATTATTGTCTGGAAAATGCGTAGTCGTATTGAAGTATTTCAAATGTGGTTCTTTTTCCGGATAAATATCAAAATGTACAAGTCCACTTGATTTGGTGGTTATCCATAAATTATTTTCATCATCAAACAACGCATCAGTAAAGGTCTGTAGCGATTGATATAGCTTATTATTTTTGAAGTCATAAACATTTATCACATCAGATGCTTTACCTAAAATGCAAATTCCATTGTTCTCAAAAAGGCCACAAATATTTCCCTTGCTATCATCTAAAATTTTGAAACATGAATTGAAAGGAATGCGGTCGTGGCCAACTACATCATCAGAAAATCTTCTGAATTTTTTCGTATCCACATCATACATAATCATTCCATGTCCAAAAGAAGCTATCCATATATTTCCATCTGAATCCTCTGCAAATCCGCGCACATTTAATTTCAAATCGCTTATCTGTAATTGCTTCTCAGTTTCCAGTTTTGTGAACCTAGAAGTAGTCGGGTCAAAAACGTAGATGCCTGTTTTTGTGCATCCAATCCATATCAATCCATTGCTATCCTGAAAAAATCCAAAAGGCTCGGACTTCATTTCATCGGCCTTAGGAATTGGGAAAAGTTGCACTGTACCTGTTGACTCTTCATAGACATAAAGAGAGCGATTAGCATAAAAGCGAATGCCATAAATTTTGTTTCTTTCAACATCGTCAATGAGCAACGAATTGCCACCACTTGGAAGTTCTCTTAAAGCAAAATTTTGCATACCGGCATCGGCTATGCTCAATCCGTTGCTTGTGGTTACCCATAGCGTTTGGTCAGCTTCAACCAAGATGTTGCGCGCATCATTGAACGACAATGAATGAGGATTCTCCGCCTGATGTGTATAGAAAAAAAATTGGTGCGTCCGTTTATCAAAAATGCCAAGGCCTTGTTCAGTGCCAATCCACAAGGTATTGGCATCGCGCTCCTGAATATCATAAACGATATTGGTCACATTCACAGGGCCTTTCAGGTTATAGATAAAAGATTGAATCTCGCCAGTTGTTTTATCGAAACTGTGTAATCCACTGCCCCAGGTGCCATACCACACTATGTTCTTTTCCTTCTGGTCACTATGCACTGACAACGATAGATTGTTGTACGACTGGTTCGCAATGTCCTCTGGTTTGTAAACATAGAATTGGAAAGTGTTTGTGTTTTTATTGAACGAACACAATCCACCTTGCGATGCAATCCACAAATTATTCTCATCATCTTCAGCCACATCACCCATTCGGTTTTTTTTGCTATTCAAGCTATCCGCTTCTGGGCAGAAATGCTTGAATGAGTTTTGTTCTGGCAGATACAAATTGAGTCCGTGACCGAATGTGGAAATCCAAAGCTGACCATCGCTATCGGTAAAAAAAACGCCATCACCACCGGAGTAGCTGCTGGCATCAGAAGGATGATGTAAAAAATGTTCAAAGGAATTTGAACCTGCAATCCATCTTGACACAATTGCGTTTTGTGCCACCCAAACATCACCACGGCTATCCTCGTGCACCGTGTAAATTTCATTGCTTTGTAGCGAAGTAGAATCCCCCGGAATGTTTCGGAATATTTGAAAATGATAACCGTCAAAACGATTCAATCCATTTGTTGTTCCTATCCAAACATATCCTTTTTTGTCGCGGATTATTCCACCACATAGGTTGTCTGAGAGTCCATCTTGCTTGTTGTATTGTGTAAAAAATATTTGGGGGTACTGTGCAGCGATTTGCAATTGGAAACAGGCGAGAACTAAAAATAAAATTGCGCGTTCCATAGGATACATTGTAGGTAATGATGATAAAGTTCGCGTCACATTATGGAAGGGGTCTCCTTAGAGTTCTTTCTATTGCATGGCTCAAAACGGACAAACTGAAAATATTTTTAGGCTCAACATATCAATGAATTTCGGACACCATTATTTCCTTTCCACAAAATACATGTCCATCTCGCCCTTTCCCTTTGCTGCCACCTTTCCTCTGTATTCAAACTGCAACTCTGCCGCATCTTTAATCAACTCATAGGTGGCTTCGGAAATATTCACCTTGCCTACTTCACCAGAAGATTCCATACGTGAGGCCGTGTTCACGCTAACACCCCACACATCATATTGAAATTTTTTGATACCCACAACACCAGCTATAACTGGGCCGCTATGAAGTCCGAGACGCATTTCAAATACCGGCCAGCCCTTTGCATTTAATTCAATCTTTCTTTCTTGCATGAAATTCTGCATGTCCAAAGCGGCAAGCGCAACATTGAGAGCATTGTGTTGCGCTCGATTTGGCAAACCTCCAACAGCCATATAGGAATCACCTATGGTTTTTATTTTTTCTAAACCATACTTTGTTATGATATGATCGAAGGCCTGAAAGCAAATGTCTAACTCACCAACAAGTTCAATAGCAGTTAAATTTTCTGCAATGGAAGTGAAGTCCTTGAAATCTGAAAAGAAAATGGTAACACACTCAAAATTTTGTGCCATTGCCTTTCCATTTTCTTTCAACTCTTCTGCCACCTCACCAGGCAAAATATTTTTTAGCAAATCATCGCTACGCTTTTTCTCTCTGGCAATGATGATGTTCTTCTTGTAGAGGTCATTTCTATTTCTCCTAATGATGCGATAGCGTGCAAAGAGCGAAACAAGTGTGATAAGTAACAACCCTGCACCAGCATACATGGCATTGCGCGCGATCTTTACTTTTTCATGCGCTAGTGCTGCATCAAGATTTTTCACCTTCAGCTCATCTATTTCTTTTTCCTTCTTTACGGATTCATATTTCTCTTGCATTTCTGCAACTGCCTTCATTCTCTCAACCTTGAAAATACTATCCTGAAGTACTAAGTGACTTTGAATATGATTAAAAGCAGAATCAGGCTGATTCAACTTGTAAAAAACATCAGCAATGTTTTTCTCTGCTATTGACATTCGCTGAAGATCATCATGTGATTTCGCTAATGCACGATACTCAATGAAGATTTGTAATGCTTTTTCTAGGTGGTTTTCATTGCGTTCCAATACAGCGATGTTTCGCTTTAATTCCATCATGCTTTCATAATCCTCTCTATTCTCAAGCGACCTCAGTGCTTCGTTGAAATAATAGCTAGCACTGTCCAATTTGCCATCCATGCCAAACAAAGTTCCAATGTTTATCAAGGCCTCCTCTGCCATTTGCACTTCATTTTTTAATTTTGATTCTGAGAGCAGTTGACGGAATATTTTGCTAGCCTCCTTTAAATTGCCAAGCGAAGCCAAAGCAACACCTCGATTGTTCAGTAATCCAAGACGTTTGGAAGCAGGCCAAGAATTGTTTAATTTTTTCAATGCTTCAATACAGAGTTTGTCCGCTTCCTGAAAATCACCGATTGATATGTAAGTGCTGATCAGGTTGATATACACATCCATCAGCATCAGGCTGTCACAATCATTTTTGAAGGCATTTAAAGACCAAAGCAAACGCGCAATAGCCTCGTCAGATTTACCCATTCCATCCATATACCCGGCACATAGAACATTTGCTCTAATCATCTTGCAGGTCTCATTCTCCTTTGCGAAAATTTTAAATGCTGAATCTGCAAGTGAAAGTGCATTGGATAATTCTTCTGATTTGCTGAGATAAAGCGAATCCAAAACAGAGTCAGCCCAGTTGGTCTTAACTTTAGATTGCGCGTTCAAAGCCGATGCGAACAACAGCGGAAATAAGAAAAAAATCAATTTTTTCATGGCATATCTGTTATGCTTATAGCGCTTCAAAACAGGCCGAATCTAACGAGTTATACAATTGTACTGACTGCCAAAAAAAAAGCGGTAATTATGAGTTACCGCTTTTCTTAATTTCTACTTACTGTTCTATTCTTCCACTTCATCCATAACTTTTGTCTTCACAAACGCGAAACCTGTATTCGGTGTTCCTCCTCCTCCCTTCGCACCTGCTTGCACATTGATGGTAGCTGGGAAACCCGTGGCTGCATCATAAGTCACACAGAATACACTGACTGTGTTGGTGTAACCTGGCCAGCCTGTGCGCAATGAAAATCCACTGCCATCTGGAAGCACACTTACCAGTCCATCATTGCCCTCTACATAGGTCATGTTGCCCTTGGGATCATTAGATCCTGTAACAGTGATGTAGGCGCTGAAAGTTCCATCAGCATTCCTCACACATGCGCTGATAGCAATACTTACATCTGTTCGTGCCGCTCCGTTTTGAGCAGCTGACCCATACTGTGTTGTCACGTTGTTGGTCGGATTCAAACCCGAATAATACTTTACCGTAGTTGCCATTTTAAAAATTGTTTTTGGGGTTAATAAAAAAATTGAATTGCACAGCCAAGGTATTGCAATTCGCTTTATTAAAAAGATTTTTTTTTGTAACGAACCAACTGGTAACTATTTCAAAAAACCATCCTTCATTCACCAACTGAAATTTCCGATAAGAATCTTTTCGTTCCCAACACTGTCTATCACTTTCAGTTCGAACTTGTGTGAACCATGTGCGAGGTATCGCTCATCGAAATAATATGTAAGTCGATGGTTTTTTGAATCGTACTCCATCAGCGCCCATTGCCCATCAATACTGGGAATAATCTGATCCACTCCCGA
>JAYSWI010000272.1:0-5606 GCA_043718125.1 Flavobacteriales bacterium | reverse complement strand
CTTTTGTTTTCACAAAATTGTATTTGCTCAATAATTCAAGCAAAAAAGTGTATTTGTTATTCGGTACTTGAATGATTATTTCTTTCATGGAAATGTTTTTCTTGATTTGCAAAAGTAGGAGGTATGAAAGACAACTTCGACTGCACGGCAAGAGGTAAAATGTGGGCGAATTGAAATGATGAAGTGGATATGTATTTTCAATTTGCCATCTGCAAGTTTAATTGCTTATATTTTAGTCAAATAAATAATCTTACTCCCTCACCACCTTCACCACCCGCTCTTCCACTTGCAGATAGTAAACACCATTTTCAAACAGCGCTAAATCCACAGTGGTGGTTTTGCCTGTTGTGTTTCCTGAATGAACGATGCTTCCTTTTGTGTCTGTTATGGTGTAAAGGGTTTTTGCAGGAGCAGTTGTTTCGAGTATGAAGTGGCCGTTAGTTGGATTGGGAAATACTGCTGTACTTATCGGACTTGTAGGGCCATTTATATCATCTGTAATACCAACCAATTTAAGCACAAAAGCATCTGACACAGCCGTTAGCTCGTACTCACCGGCAGTGGGGTCCATGTCCACGGTTAAATGAAAATTGCCGCAGATAAATACGTGGCCTTGTGCATCTACTGCTACGTCTTCCGGTTTGTCCAAATAGGTACTGCCTATGCTACCCGCCCACACAAATTCACCGTTGGCATCGAGCACAGAAATGTAAATATCAAAACTGTTGACGGAGGCAGGGTTTAACTCAAATACATCGGCACCGGGATCAAAATCACACGCTCCATCAAAAGCACCAACGGTATATACATTGCCCAAAGCATCCACAGCGATGGAGGTTGGAAATTCATTGTTATCACCACCCAAGGCTCTTGCCCAAACGAAAGTTCCCGCTGCACTTAGTTTCCAAATGAAGGTATCGTGATCGCTGCTTGAAGCTGACGTGAGTGTATATACATCAGGCCCCGGATCGAAGTCCACTGTGTGAATAAAATTGCCTGATACATGCACATTGTTTTCACCGTCTGTAGCAATAGCAAACGCTGCATCAGCACTGCCATTACCCATACCTGCTGCCCATATAAAATCGCCATTTGCATCCAGCTTGCAGGCATAAATATCTGTACTGCCCACAGAGGTAAGTTCGAATACCGCAGCACTCATGTCGAAATCCACAGTGCCAATAAAACTTCCTGCCAGCAGAATATTATCATCACTGTCCAGTGCCATGTCCCAGCAATTGACATCGCTGCCTTCGCCTCCTTCTATGTGTTTCGCCCACATAAAGGTGCCGTCCGCTTGCAGCTTCATTACAAAGGCTGAACCTTCGGAAGTGCTGATGATATTCTCGCCTGCGCTGGGATCAAAATCGCATGAGTTGCCGAAATAACCTGCAATGACCATGTTGCCCGCAGCATCCATTGCCAGTGCGAAACTGTTATCATAACCTTGTCCGCCCATAGCGCCTGCCCACATCAGGTTGCCGGCATTGTCCAAAATGGCTGCAAACATATCTCCACCATTCACAGCGGTGAGATTGAACACCGCATTGCTGGGATCAAAATCTATAGTCTCTAAAAAATTTCCTATTATCACACAGTTGCCATCATTATTTATAGCAATGGCTTCACCATTGGCCGAACTAGTGCCACCCATATTGAACGCCCACAAGAAATTGCCATCAGCATCGAGCTTGGAGACGAAGATGTCTGTATTACCCAATGCCGTCAGTTCATACACCCCATCTCCGGGATCGAAGTCGGCAGTCAATCTGAAGCTTCCGGTGGTATAGACGTTGCCGTCAGCATCTGTGGCAATGGCATAAGCTATGTCACTATAGGCCCCGCCCATCGACTTGGCCCATACTAACGACTGTGAAAGGGCTGAATGCTGCAAGGCAACCACTAGTAGAAATAGTGTAGTTATGTTTTTCATTTTTGGTTTTTATAGGAGTGTAATATTATATCAATATGATTGTTTATTATTTCAATACCTCTGCATCGCACTAAAATTACAAAGGCACATAAACCAATTTTTTTGATTCAAAAAATTCTTCATTAAAATAATCGCTCAATTCAAAAACTTGAGCACTTCTGCCTGCGGCTTTGAGTTCTTCTTTTAGATCGCCACCTTTTAAACAAATCAATCCATTGGGTATAGCATTGAGTTGATTTTTACTGATTTTATTCTGACTCCAAGTCATCAATTGCGATAGTTCTGCCACTGCGCGTGTCAACACAAAATCAAATTTGCCCTCAGCCATTTCGGCACGTTGATGATAGGCAACAACATTCTTGAGTTGAAGTGATTGCACTACTTCATTCACCACCTTTATTTTTTTTCCGATGCTATCTACCAAAACGAAATTGACATCGGGCTGCATGATGGCCAATGGAATGCCTGGAAATCCGCCTCCTGTGCCTATGTCCAGAATACGACTGCCTGGTTGAAAAGGAACAAACCGATAGATGCCCAAACTATGAAGCACATGCCGCTCGTAAAGTGCTTCAATATCCTTGCGCGATATCACATTTATCTGTGCGTTCCACAATTCATAAAGTGGTTTCAACTGGTCGAACTGTGTTTGTTGCACAGGAGTCATTAATGCGAAATATTTTTTGAGAATGGCTGTCGGCATGAGGTGTTGGTGGGTAATAAAAAAGTTGATTCTTTCGCAATTTACAAGTTTCCAAAATGGCAGCAGAAAGATTGTTGTGATAATTACAAACGTTCTAAAAACAAACATGTCACCCCTTTGGACACTTGTTTCAAAAGGGTTCTATTATTTCCTTATGCAATCATGGCTATTGATATGACATCCCGCTGGGATTAGCACCATGATGAAATTTATAGACAAATTCTACAAACATGGCACACCGCTATGGTTCGGTTGTTTCATGTATCATCTTTTCTATTAACATTACATCCCGCTGGGATTAGCTCCTTTGAATATTGGGTGAGCATATTCTACAAACATGAAATCATTCTGTGATTAGCACCAGTGAATAAGTGGTGAACTCTTTCTACAAACATGAAATCATTCTGTGATTAGCACCAGTGAATAAGTGCAAACCTATAGCTGAGCATTTTGCTAAAGTTGTTTTATCCAGAAAAAGCAATTGATAAAGGTGTCTTCAAACTCAATAATTGTCCTTGGTGTATTGCATCATTTGAAAAAGAAATTCGCGTGCTCTAAACAACTGCGCTTTCACCGTTCCAAGTGGAAGTTTTAGTTCTACTGCTATTTCCTCGTAAGCCTTTTCTTCAAAATAGCGAAGCTCTACAAGCCTTTTGTATCGTGGCTTTAGCTTGTCCACTATTTCGCGCATCTTGCCTATTCGTTCTTCTTTTTGCAAGGCTTCGGCAGGATCTAAGATGCTGTCCTTTACGCTTATTTCAATGGTATCGCCATCATCCGTCTGGTAGCCGGCATCGATACTTATAGCTCGTATTTTTTTCTTGCGGATAAAGTCGATGCAATTGTTGGTCGCTATTTTAAAAAGCCATGTGGAGAAGGCATATTGTGGGGTGTATTGTTCTATTCTACGGAATGCTTTTCCAAATGCTTCTACTGTCAAGTCATCGGCATCATCTCTGTTGTTCACCATTTTTAAGAGCATGAAATAGATAGGCTCACGATATCGGGACATCAGTTCGGCATAAGCTTTTTGATCCTTGTCGTGTATTGCTTTTTGTACGAGTTTGTAATCGTATTGGCCTTTTTCGCTTAGGTGTTCTATCAATTCCATTTTTGCGTTTTTCTCATTAGATTAGTAAGGTATAAACCAAGATTCAACACATGTAGTTGAACCTCTAGTATCGGGGCCAGCCAAACCAGGTCTTTGCGTTGGTCAAGGCGTGTGGCTATTTTGTGCAATGTAACCATCTGTAGGATGTAGCGCACCAGCAACATTGCACTTACTAACAACAAGCCTGTTTGAAAAACAATGGTTGCGGCATAACATAAATACATCAACAAAAAAGTGACGGGCCAAATCATAAGCATATACTTATGTTGCTTTTTGTATAGCGGTGTAGTGGTGAAATGCCTGCGTTTTTGAACGAACCATTCTGTCCATGTTTTTTTTGGTTCGGACATAGTGTGTGCTTCTGGAATATTTACAATGGTTGTGTTTCTACTTGTAGCAACTTGATTGATAAAAAGGTCATCGTCTCCACTTGCGATGCTATAGTGATTTCTGAATCCGCCTACCTTGAAGAAAATGTCTTTGGTGTAACAAAGATTTCTGCCCACTCCCATATATGGTATGCCTGACCGTGCAAAACCAATGTAACTGGCTGCAATCATGGTGGTGTCAAATCGAATTATTTTGTTCAACCAACCTGTATAATATTTGTATGTAGAAACTCCAAGTACAATCTGTGACAGTTCATTTACGGAGCTTACCATCAGCTCTATCCATTGGGTGGTGTTGGGTATGCAGTCTGCATCGGTCAATAAAATGATTTCATTTTTGGCGGCTTTTATTCCTAGTGTAAGTGCAAACTTTTTGCCTTGCATGTTCTGTTTCTCCTCATCAAGATTTACGATGCGGATATTTTGATACCGCACTTGCAGGGCTTTCAATATTCCCTCTGTGTCGTCCCAACTGCTATCGTTTACTACCACCAATTCAAAATCCGGATAGTCCTGCTCCATTATTAGCGGCACATTATCTATAAGGTTTTTTTCTTCATTGCGCGCACAAATCACTACTGAAATGGGCCTTTTGATTTGGTTCTCCTCTTTGCTTTTGTTGGCAGCTTTGAGAAAATAATTGAGCAAATAGAATACTTGAATCATCCATACAAGAATGAATAGTGTGCTTGCTAAAATCCCCCAGAAGTGTTGTTGTAAAAAATCGATCATTGTCAGTCCTCACCATGCCATGTTAGGTGGGCGCAAAGTATATGGCCTATATAGTTTTGAAAAGAAAAAGGCCGCTGTGAGCGGCCTACTTATACACATGTATTATTGTATATCAATGTTGGATGATCAACTGCTGGGTAGATCTAACTCCCTCACTCAAAATGTGAAGTAAATAAATTCCTTGGGCAATATTTGTTGTGTTGACAGCGGTAGCAAAGGGCTTACAAGTTTGCGATTGTACTATTCTTCCGCTTGTGTCAGTGATATTTATTACGGCACCTAATTGTGTATTGGTAATATTTATTTTATCGTTTGCAGGGTTTGGAAAAATTTGATGAGACGAAATAAATTCTTCATTTACGCCATTTGCATCCACACAAAAATTTACTGTTTCGGAGCCTCCAAAATCTCCGCCACCACCCACACTTATTCCATTTTGATTTAGTATTTCGTATTCCCCCATACCAAACCCACAGCATATTCCATCGCCAACTGCATCATCAATGATGAATTGGTAACAGTTTTCACTTAAACAAATATTTTCGGTGATAAGGGTTCCGTCAGCACTGCTTGCATAAGTTCCATTGGAACTATAAATTTCATTGCCATCTAATGAAATGGTCCAAGATGTTTCTTCTGGATAATTGTCCAACAAAATAGAAACCGTAAAGTTGAAAACTGTGCCTGAAAAAGCTGTGAAAGAAATAGTGACATTGTCGTTGCCAGTGCCTTGATCCG
>JAYSWI010000271.1:0-1968 GCA_043718125.1 Flavobacteriales bacterium | reverse complement strand
ACCAATTCTGGAAAGGAAACTACAGTGGCGGTAAACAGAAATCGGTAGCGAAAATTCATTTAATACAAGACATTCTTAGTGGTGGATTTTCGCATTTTGCTTTGGAACATTACAGTAAATCCGAACAATCGTTGTCACAGAAAATTTTCGACATCGCAACCTCTGGAGACCTTGTGCTGCGTGACATCGGCTATTTTGTTATCAACAACTTCATCACACTTTGTGCGCGCAAAATCAGTTTTGTAAGCCGGATGAAATACGGTGTAAAACATTATGATCAACACACGGCAAAGGAATTGAAAATTTCAAAACTGATCGGTAAAAAAGCGGTGACCGACTGCACCGTTTTGATGGGTAAAAAGAACTCATGTTTGGTTCGGTTGGTGGTCATCAAACTTGATGAACAAGTAAAAGAATCACGCATATTAAAGGCAAAACATGATAGAGACAAGAGGTGCAAAAAAGCATGTGCTCTATCTTGAAGGTTCTATAGACCTCCCAATGCTTTTGCACTTTGCCAATAAACTGAATCATAAAGTAGTACCCTAAGGAAACTAATTTGCTGTATTGAAAAATAGTTCTTCGTTGAGAAGTAAACCCAATCTCCATTTTTCAAACTCCAGAAATTACACACCTATTCAATTCGCTGTATAGTCAGGATGGTTTTCCATCATTTATCATCCTTGATGAAAACGCTTAATTGGTGTTCATTCAAGCTTTCATTTATTTGCCCATCAGATTAATTGTTCATCATTTACTTGTTCTTATTCTCAATTTTCCATTTTAAAATATGATAAAATACCTCACCACCGACCCGTGGAAAATAATAGAAGAAGGATTTAAGCGCAAGCACCACCGTTCTTCTGAAAGCATATTCTCCATTGGCAACGGACGCTTCGGCCAACGTGCCAATCACGAAGAAAAATTCACTGGCCCCTCGCTCCAAGGCAGCTACGTGGCAGGAGTTTATTATCCCGATAAGACACGAGTGGGCTGGTGGAAAAACGGCTATCCCGAATACTTCGCCAAGGTGCTCAACAGCACCAACTGGATAGGTATAAATGTTTGGGTGGACGAAGAGGAAGTGGACTTCGCAACCTGCATCACTTCCAACTTTCGCAGAGAATTGAATATGAAAGAAGGCTACTTGTTGCGTGTGTTCGATATTGAAATGCCGTCAGGAAAAAAGGCTCATATCGAAGCTAGCCGTTTCTGTTCTTTGGCAGATGATGAAACAGCAGTGATACAGTATTCAGTGCAGCCACTCAATTTCACAGGCATGATTCGTTTTCAACCCTATTTGGATGGCGATGTGAAAAATCACGACAGCAATTACGAAGAGAAATTTTGGGAACCAATACAACATGAGGCATCATCAGGCGAAGGTTATTTGGTGACACGCACACGCAAAACTGAATTTGATGTGGCAGTAGGAATGAAAATTCAAATGCTTCATAAAGGCGTGGAAGTTCAACCTTCCATACACCATTCTTCCAAAGAATTTTTTAGCGAAAACAATTTTGAAAAAGGTGTCAATCAAGGTGAGACAATTTCGATTTTGAAATATGTTGGTGTAGTTTCTTCGTTGAATTACAGCAAAGCAGATTTGCTCAATATGTGCAAACGAGCAACACGCAGAGCGCACGAAATTGGTTTCGAAAAAATGCTTAAGGCACAGCAAGAAAAGTGGGCTGAAGTATGGAAGCTTGCCGACATTGCGATTGAAGGAGATGACGAAGCACAGCAAGCCATTCGGTTCAATATTTTTCATCTCAACCAAACATATACAGGCGAGGATGCACGGCTAAACATTGGCCCCAAAGGCTTCACAGGCGAGAAGTACGGAGGCTCTACTTACTGGGATACAGAAGCCTATTGCCTTCCTTTTTATATGAGCACTAAACAGCAAAATGTGGCCCGGCAGCTTTTGGTTTATCGTTACAATCAATTGGACCGCGCTATAGAAAA
>JAYSWI010000028.1:0-2870 GCA_043718125.1 Flavobacteriales bacterium | reverse complement strand
CAAATACATTAACGGCAGAAAACGTTATCAGCACTTGCAGCTTTATGTATATTTTTCAGGACATTATTTGGACTAGCTAGTAATTATATTTGGTATTATCTCTGGACGCACGATGTAGAAAAGAAATCCTAGTCAAAAACAAAAATCTTTGCGCCTTTGCGAGATTATCTAAGGACGCATGATGCAGAAAAGAAATCCTAGTCAAAAACAAAAATCTTTGCGCCTTTGCGAGATGCTTTATGAAATCAACAGTCAAAAAAAGAATTCTCTCGAAAATCCGAAACCTATACTGCTTTGCACCTTGTGAGAGAAACACCCATTTATTCACAGCCCATTTTTCACTCTTCATCGAAGTCAATCAACTACTTTGAAATTGAAGACATACCTTGCGCCAAATTCTTTCTAAAATTCAAAGAAAGAGAAATGCAAATACCTACATGTCAACTATAACATTTAAAACCAAAGAGCATCCGTTCTTTGATGAACTAAAAGCTCGTGTGGACAACTATTTTGTTCAAACAGGCAAAAACCGCTGGGGCAATTGGAGCATCTATTTGAAATCGGTTGTACTTATTTCAAGTTTTGTGGCACTCTACGTTTCTTTAGTATTTCTCGATTTGCCTACTTGGCTTTCTATTTCGCTTTGTTCCATCATGGGCTTAACCCTCGCTGGCATTGGTTTTAATTTGATGCATGACGGTGCGCATGGCAGCTACTCCAACAAAAAATGGCTAAATGATTTGATGGGCTATTCCCTAAACGTAGTAGGTGGCGATGTGCAACTTTGGAAAACCAAACACAACATGATTCATCACAGCTTCACCAACATTGAAGGCCATGATGACGACATCAACATTCAACCCATGCTGCGCACCAACGACAGCCAACCGCGCTACTGGTTTCATCGCTTTCAGCATGTTTATGGCTACTTGCTATACAGCCTCACCTACTTCTCGTGGATTTGGCGCGATGATTTTCAAAAATATTTCACCAAACAAATTGGTGCTACCAAACTCAGAAAATTTAGCACGCAACAACACATCGTTTTCTGGGCCACCAAACTCACTTATGTATTTACATTTTTGATTTTACCCATGATGATGCAAGGTATTTTGGCCACGCTGCTAGGCTACACCATCATGACTGTTGTGTGTGGAATGGTGATAGCAGTGGTGTTTCAACTAGCGCATGTTGTAGAGAATGCTGCTTTTCATAATCCTACCGAAACCAACAACCATATCGAAACGGAATGGGCCGTGCATCAAATCAACACTACCAGCAATTTTGCAACCCGCAGCGGCATTGTGCATTGGCTTACAGGCGGCCTCAACTATCAAGTAGAGCATCACTTATTTCCACGTATTTCTCATGCGCACTATCCGGCATTGAGCAAAATTGTGAAAGAGACTTGCGCCAAGTTTGGCATCACATACAATGAGTATAAAACGGTTTATCAAGCGGTTCGTTCTCATACCATGCACCTTAAACACATTGGGCGTAACGACTAATAATTCGCTTCAAGAATTTTATCAGCCCTGCAAAATTTTTGTGGGGCTTTTTGTTTACTAGATTTTGTTATTGGATTTTTTCAAGTACAAAAGAGGGTATTGTTCCATTGATTATTGGTGCCGATCCAAATTGTAAAATAGGGCTGCCAAGTTCGGTCGCAGTCCCGATTACTATCGCATATCCGTCAACCTAAAATTCAAGCTAACAACATGCAGTTGGCAATAGGTGGGGGTTTGGTTTAAATAAATAAAGAGGAAAAGGCTACTTGCGATTTTTTCAAATGATAGTTCTATTCACCTCAAATAACCCTTCCTCTTCATGGACAAACGTAAAAAAATGTTGGGCCTTTCTCTAAGAAATTTATCACCAAAGCATCCATTGAAGTTGGTTACTGCCAACGCTCAAGTAACAGGATAAAGGCATGGATGCTCATCGTGAGTTTTATGATGCTGATTCGCTCTGCAAAGGCCAGCTACAGCAACTGGAACATGGAACTCAGTGATGTGAGTCATGAAAATTTCAGCAAGCAGGGATTGTGGAAACGGGTTACACCGGCCTTCACCCACTTGTTGAAAAAATTGCTTGAACGGACTCTGCAAAAAGTAAGTTTAGACCAATGTGATATGAAGTTCTTCAGTAAGTACAAACGTGTGTTTGTTGAAGATTCCACATGCCTGAGTTTGCCTGATACCATGAAGCAATACTGGAAGGGAAATCACAGCCGCGGCAAGCAGAAATCGGTAGCCAAATTTCATGTGGTGCAGGACATTCTCAGTGGTGCATTTGCACATTTTACTGTGGAACAGTACAGCAAATCAGAGCAATCGCTCTCACAAATAATTTTCGACATTGCCACCGAGGGCGACCTTGTGCTGCGCGACTTGGGTTATTTTGTCATCAACAATTTCATCACACTTTGCAGGCGTAAAATCAGTTTTGTAAGCCGACTCAAATACGGGGTAAAACTTTTTGATGAATGCACCGGCAAGGAAGTGAACATCGCAAAACTTATCGGCAAAAAAGCAGTGACCGATTGCAACGTTTTGATGGGTAAAGAGAAATCATGTGTTGTCCGGTTGGTGGCCATCAAACTCGATGATCAAGTAAAAGAATCACGCATCCGGAAAGCTAAACAGGACAGAGATAAAAGGTACAATCACTCCAAAGAATACTATCACCTGCTGGGTTATGTCATCTTCATTACCAACATTGACAAGGCAGATTGGAATGCAAAGGAAATTTCCCAAGCATATCGTTCAAGATGGAATATCGAAATTCTTTTCAAGTGCTGGAAAAGCAACTTTCATACGCAAAAAAACTTACCACAAAAAGCAACACGCAAGAGTAGCGTTGAAGCCTTG
>JAYSWI010000270.1:0-5643 GCA_043718125.1 Flavobacteriales bacterium | reverse complement strand
TATATTGGGAACGACCGTAATACTAACATGAACACAACTCAATTATACTACAAGTTTAATGCGTTTAGCGATTGGACCAACTCCATCACAAATGGCTCTATCATGTTTCGCCCAGTGTTCCAATCCAGCATGCCCGAATGGGTGGGTGTGGCAGAAAACACCGAGGCAGCCTTTCATATTTTTCCTAATCCTGCGCAGGACAAATTGAATATAGAAATGCCCATAGACCATGAGAAATATTGGGTCTATGTGATTGACATTTCAGGGCGGGTAGTGAGGAAGGAGCAATTCATTAACAACGGATTGCACATTTTAGAATTAAACCAAATCACTCAAGGCGCATACATTCTACAGCTTGTTGCGCCTGATGGCAACACCACCAAAAGACATTTTATTATCACTAAATAATTTGTTGTTAATAAATATGGAATTACACATTTAACCACCTTAGAATTTTTTTCAGAAAAATCGAGTTAGGCATCCCTTCAGCAACACAAATAAGATGAGTCTTAAACTTAATATACTTGCATTTGCGGCCCATCCTGATGATGTTGAAATAAGTGCTGGCGGCACCATTTTAGCAAGCATTGCACAAGGGCTGATGGTTGGAATAGTGGACCTAACAGAAGGAGAACTTGGTAGTAGGGGCAGTGCCAATTTGCGAAAGACGGAAGCTGCCAACGCATCTAAAATTCTTGGTATTAGCACACGGGAAAATCTAAAACTCGCTGACGGGTTTTTTGAGCATAATACCAAGTCCACTATAGCAGTCATCGAAATGATTCGCAAATACCAACCAGACATAATTCTTTGTAACGCACACACCGACAGGCATCCCGACCATGGTCGCGCTTCGAAACTTGTACGCGAAGCAGCATACTATGCCGGCCTTTCAAAAATTGAAACATCGCACCAAGGCATAGTGCAAGAAAAATGGCGACCCAAATCTGTTTATCAATACATTCAAGACAGCTACCTGAAACCAGATTTTGTGTTGAACATCACTCCATTTTGGGATAAAAAAATAGCTGCTCTTAATTGTTTTAGCAGTCAGTTTTATGATGTTAATTCTACGCAAGATGGAACACCCATCTCGGGTCCAGAGTTTTTCGATTTTCTAAAAGGCCGTGCACTACAAATGGGAAGGCCAGCGGGGTTTGTCCTGGCAGAAGGATTTGTAGCAGAGCGCGTGGTTGGTGTGCAAGGATTACAAGATTTGTTGTAGCAGTTGTTTCAACCTGCTGGTTCTTTGAAATTCTGTTTAGACGGTGGTTTTATCGCCAATTGGCTGCGCAATCGGTTTTATACCAATTGTAATTTGCGGATAGTCAGTAGTTGCCAATCATCTCGCTTGTATTCTCTTTACATCATCTGCCTTTGGCATCTTCAAATGATGGAGAATAGAAGCGCCAAATTTTTTGAGAGAAAATGGCTGGCCTATTTCATAATTAGAAATGATGTTATTTCGATTTGATAGCAATTAGGATTGTCCTTTTACCTTCTTCAATTTGCACCAACCGAGCTGTCCTTCTAGCGAAGTCAACCCATGCTTCAAATCCTCTTAAAAATTTGGCAATTCCACTTTCCATTTTCTAAAAACAACTAGCCCCTACCCTATTTTGTCGATGCGGATGTTTTCACCTAATCAATTCTTCAAAACTTCTCCAAAACATCATTTGCCATCTTCTGCTTTCATCCTTACTGTTGCGCAAAGGTATAAAGTGCTAGCGATGCAATTGTAATTGATGTATTAGGAGGCGATAAAATTTTATTGATCCTCACTATCGTTGGAAAAGCTTCCCATTTGTAACGCACACAAAGACACCAAAAAAAACATTCATGCTTCATTACCTCAAAGGTCGACTTATAGAAAAAAGCCCCGTCCATGCCGTGATTGACGTGGGCGGTGTAGCTTATTTTCTCAATATTTCTCTCAATACTTTTGGGCGCATTGGCGCGGAAGAAAACTTACTTCTCTATACCCATTTCAGTATCAACAGCAATGATTTTAGCCTGAACCTCTATGGTTTTGCAGACGAGAACGAGCGCGATGTATTCCGCAAACTAATATCAGTGAGCGGCATTGGCCCAAACACAGCCCGCATGGTGCTGAGCGGAAGTAGCACAGACGAAGTGCGCCACATGATTTTGACACGCGATGTGGCTGGTTTCAAAAGAATAAAGGGCATTGGAGAAAAAACCGCAGAGCGCATCATTGTTGACCTGCACGACAAAATATCGAAAGGCAGTGAAGCCACATTAGAAAAAATTTCATCCTCACACAATACACAGAAGAATGAAGCGTTAGCGGCTCTCACTTCGCTAGGATTAGAAAGAAATAAAACCGAAAAATTGATTGATAAACTCAGCCTACAGCAGCCTGGAATCTCGCTGGAAGAGCTTATCAAACAAGTATTAAAACAATTGTAGTTTGTAGCCTCTCATTAAAATTCGTGAATAAGACATCCTGGTATTCTGCCTCATTTCGCTTTCTCTTTTTCTCTGTGCTATCTGCCATAGTATGGTTCAGTTTTGCGAACACTGAAGTTCGCCCTCTAAATGGTCAACGCAAACATCGTAATGCCAAAACCACAGCATCCAACTCACATCTTGACATTTCGATTTTAGCAGACACCACCGCCACCGACACCACTGAAACTGAACCTCCGATATGGCCCAACGAGGACAACCTCAATCCAAGTGATGATGTAAATGGCATCGAAATTCCGCTACCCGACAACATTGAATATCATGCAGAATACAACCCCGTAACCGGAGAATATGAACTGGTGCAAACAGTAGGCGGCCTTTTTGACTATAGGCCACGCTCCACCATGACCTTGGAAGAATATATGGACAAGGGAATGACCGGAAACATCAGCGAGTATTGGAAAGAAATACAAGAGGAAGAAGACGAAGCCAGTCGTGATGATTTTTCTAAAATCATCAAAGTGGGTGGTGATGCTTTTACCGGAATATTCGGTAGCAACGAAATAGAAATAAGACCACAAGGCAGTGCTGAATTGACCTTTGGTGTCAATATTTCCAAAACTGAAAACCCCAGAATACCATTAAGGCAGCGCAGGCTTACCACTTTCGATTTCGATCAGAAAATACAATTAAACGTAGTGGGCAACATTGGTACACGCATGAAGCTGGGCGTGAACTACAATACAGAAAGCACCTTTGATTTCGAAAATCAAATGAAACTGGAATACTCCGGTGACGAAGATCAAATCATCCAAAAAATAGAACTTGGCAACGTGAGCATGCCGCTTACAGGGCAGCTTATACAAGGAAGCAGCAGTTTGTTTGGTGCTAAACTGGCCACCAAATGGGGGCATTTGAAAAACACCACAGTATTCAGTCAGCAAAAAGGAGAGCGGAAAGAAATAAATGTTCAAGGTGGTGCACAAACACAAAACTTCGACATAACGGCCGACAACTATGAGGCCAACAGGCACTATTTCCTCAGCGGTTGGTTTCGCCAACAATATGACGCTGCAATGGCCTCGTTGCCGGTGATAGGCAGTGGTGTAAACATTACCCGCATTGAAGTGTGGCTTGTCAATCTCCAAAGCAATACACAAGATGTCCGCAATGTTGTTGCCTTTTCTGACCTTGGAGAACATGACAATTACATGAGTACGGATGTAGATTCCGGTGTGCTTCAAACAAGACCCGATATTTCTGTTACACAACAAGGCAATCCAAGTAATCTGAACAACGATATCTACCGCGATTGTACCGATGGTGCCACTACATTTTCGGATCAAATTCTTGCCGGAAGCCAAGCCGTGCAAGCACTGGCCGGAAACACTGCCGATGGCTATGCTGCTTTTGTAAATGGAACTCACTTCGAAAAAGTGAACAACATGCGCAGGTTGAACCCATCGGAATACACCTACAATACACGCCTTGGTTTTATTTCTTTAAAGCAATCATTGAACAATGCTGAGGTTTTGGCGGTGTCTTATGAATACACTTTAAACGGCAATACTTTTCAAGTAGGTACCATTTCGCAGGATGGTTTTGCAGCACCACAGTCGCTGGTGATGAAACTAATAAAACCAAGTATTACACGTGTTAAACTAAATGACGGATCGCCTGCCCCACTTTGGAAAAACATGATGAAAAACGTGTACAATCTTGGCGCAATTGGAGTAGCACCCGAAAATTTCAGACTCGATGTTTGGTACAATAACCCCGCAACAGGTGTAAATCAAAATTACATTCCACGCGACCCGCTAAATGGAAAGCTCCTGCTGCAAGTTCTTAATTTGGATAGAATAGATGCACAACAAATGCCCTATCCCGATGCCTTCTTCGATTTTATTCCCAATGCCGCCACCACCGGTGGATTGATAGATGCGCAAGCCGGGCGTGTATATTTTCCTGTAGTCGAACCATTTGGTTCTCATTTGGAGAAAAAAATAAGAGAAGGGCTGACCGATCAAAGCGTTGCCGACCAAGTTGTAAGTCAAATTGTATTTCAACCCTTGTATGACTCCACTAAAACGGCTGCACAAATTCTTTTTCCCAATCTAAATAGATTCAGAATTAAAGGACAATACCAGTCCTCATCGGGTTCGGAAATTCCTTTGAACGCACTGAATATTCCACAAGGTTCTGTTTCAGTTACAGCAGGCGGAATAAAACTTACAGAAGGCGTTGACTACACGGTGGATTACAATTTGGGCAGGGTTCGTATTTTGAATGAAGGAGTGATGAATAGCGGACAACCTATCAAAGTTTCAGTGGAGAGTAATTCGCTTTTTAACCTTCAATTCAAAACCCTAATAGGTACCCGTTTTGATTATACCGCTAGCGATAATCTGACCCTTGGAGCCACCTTTATGAACTTGCGCGAAAGACCAGTAACTCAAAAAGTAAATATTGGTGATGACCCTGTAAAAAACACCACAATAGGGTTGGATGGAACCTACCAAAAAGAAGCACCGTTTTTAACCCGTATGGTTGATCGCATTCCATTTATAGAAACAAAAGCAAAATCCAACATTAGTATTTCAGCAGAAGCCGCTAAGATTTTCCCCGGTCACAGCAAAGCAGTTTCAAAAGACGGAAATGCTTATGTAGATGATTTTGAAGGAAGCCAAAGTGTAATCGATTTGCGCAGTTTGAATCAATGGTTTTTGGCAAGCACTCCGCAGCTTCAAGGCACAGCATTTCCAGAAGGAAATCTCGTCAATGACTTGCGCTACAATTACAACCGAGCAAAAATGAGTTGGTATGTTATTGACCCTCTTTTCTTCAGCCAATCCAATGGACTTACACCTGCAAATATTTCATCGGGCAATTGGTGGAGCGACCATAGGATGCGCCAAGTATTGGAGGGCGAAGTGTTCCCCAATAGACAATTGCCCACCGGCACACCCACCAACATCGCAACTTTTGATCTCACTTTTCGCCCAGCGGAACGTGGCCCTTACAATTATGATTTACCGGCAGGTTCAGATGTTTCGATGGGCTTAAATACCGATGGAACTTTGGCAGAGCCAGAGTCGCGTTGGGGAGGCGTGCAACGCTCCTTAACTACTACAGACTTCGAAGCCAGCAACGTTCAATTCATTCAATTCTGGCTAATGGATCCCTTTAATGACGATGCCGTTGCAGCCGGCCACA
>JAYSWI010000269.1:0-1976 GCA_043718125.1 Flavobacteriales bacterium | reverse complement strand
TTTGTTTTGAAAATGGTACTGGAATCGTTGGATAAAACTGCTACAGAATCCGGATTGGATTGTGCGCTCAAAATGGGAGAAGCAAGCAACACAATTGCCAAATACAAAACAGTGACATAAGCAGGAATCATTTTTTTGTTCATCATTGATCTAAACAAATGCAAGTGTGAAATGGGAATTTGAAGAGTGAAAATATTTTCTCTTACCAAGCACATGCACCATAATTACAACTCCATCATATCAACAATCCGTTGCAAATCGTCATCGGTAACAAACGGAATTTCCACTTTGCCTATACCCGCTTCGCTGCGCAAAAGTTTGGCCTTTTTGCCAAATTTCAAACGCAAGTCGGCTTGCATTTTTTGAAATTCTAATGGAAGAATTATTCTATCGCTACGAAACAATTTGGGTATGTCATCTTCTTTGGTTAGTTCTTCCACTCTGCGCACACTCAGGTCTTTTTCGAGTATCAGTTTATATATCCTTAGTTGTTTGCTTTCAGGCTCTGTGTTGATGAGTGCCCTTGCATGACCCATCGATATTTTTTTCTCAATGATGCCTATTTGTATTTCCGGTGGCAGCTTTAGCAGGCGCACATAGTTGGTGACTGTGGTGCGGTCTTTACCAACCCTTTCTGCAAGTTTTTCGGCTGTCAAATTGCACTCTTCCATCAAGCGTTTGTAGCTGATGGCTACTTCCACGGCATTCAGGTTTTCGCGCTGAATGTTTTCGACCAAAGCCATCTCTAACATGGCCTGATCATTTGCGGTGCGCAAGTAAACGGGTACCTCATCGAGGCCTGCAATTTGGGCAGCGCGAAATCTACGTTCGCCACTTATTATCTGAAACTTCTGTGCACTTATTTGCCTTACTGTAATAGGTTGAATTAGTCCCAATTCTTTGATGCTTTGCGCCAATTCGCGCATGGCTTGCTTTTCGAAATCTTGGCGCGGTTGAAAAGGATTGGCTTCTATTTGGGCAATACGAATGTTGGAAATAGTGCCTGCCACATTACCAATTTCAATTGTAGCAATAGTATCTGTTGTTGCTGCGCCAATGTTTTTTTCTACAATGTTTTTTGTGTTGGAATTGCTTGTGGCATTTTCCAACAATGCGCTAAGGCCTCGGCCCAATGCTTGTTTTTTAGCCATTGTCGAGTTGGATGTATTTGTCTTCGTTTTTCATTTTTGTCTTATCATTCTTCTGCAGCACTTCGCGGGCAAGGTTCAAGTAATTGATTGCGCCTTTGCTGCTAGCATCGTGCATGATGATGGTCTGGCCAAAGCTTGGAGCTTCGCCCAGCGTAGTGTTGCGGTGGATAACGGTGTCAAAAACCATTTCCTGAAAGTGCATTCTCACTTCCTCCACTACTTGATTGCTTAAGCGAAGTCGTGAATCGTACATAGTCAACAATATGCCTTCTATGGTGAGGTCTGTGTTTAGTTTTTGTTGAACTATTTTGATGGTGTTCAATAATTTCCCTAAGCCTTCAAGAGCAAAATATTCGCACTGTACAGGCACTATTACAGAGTCAGAAGCTGTAAGTGCATTGACGGTAACGAGGCCCAGCGAAGGGGAACAATCTATGATAATAAAGTCATACATATCGCGCACTTTGGCCAAAGCGTTGCGCATCATGTATTCGCGATTGGGAAGATTGATCAGTTCTATTTCCGCGCCCACAAGGTCTATGTGAGAAGGTATCAAATCGAGGTTCGGATTGTCGGTTGTGATTATCAAATCTTTCGGATTCAAATCGTTTACAAGGCATTCATAAATACCTGCTTTTGCACCGGAATTATCTACGCCTACTCCGCTAGTGGCGTTGGCTTGCGGATCGGCATCGACTAGTAGTGTTTTAAACTCTAAAACTCCCAGTGCGGCTGCCAAGTTGATGGCAGATGTGGTTTTGCCCACTCCGCCTTTTTGGTTGGCTATTGTTATTATTTTTCCCATAGTTTTTTGTGAAGTATCAG
>JAYSWI010000268.1:0-1988 GCA_043718125.1 Flavobacteriales bacterium | reverse complement strand
AAACACGAAATACCTTTTTAACGATACTGTATATGTATTATTCCACTTCTAGCACCAATCCTTTCAGATATTCTCCCTCGGGATGGTACATGCTAATGGGATGATCTGCGGGCTGATGGAGTTGGTGCAACACGCGTACTTTTCTGCCAGCTTGTAAGGATGCAGCCATGATGCTGCTGCGAAACAATTGTTTGTCCACAGCTTGCGAACATGAGAAAGTGAAAATGATTCCGCCTGATTTTATTTGACGTATTGCTGCTTCATTTAGGCGGATATAGCCCTGCACCGCTTTGTGTTTCGCACTCATATTCTTAGCGAAGGCAGGTGGATCCAACACAATGAGGTCGTAATCTTCTTTGATGTTTTTGATGAAATCCAAGGCATCGGCTTTTATCACTTCATGTTTTGTGGCATCCAAGTCATTGAGCAAAATATTTTCAACGGCAATATCCAATGCACGTTGGCTGCTGTCCAAAGTATGCACCAGCGTTGCTCCGTGCTTTAGGGCATAAATTGAAAAACCACCGGTATATCCAAATGTATTGAGCACTTTTTTTCCTTTGGCATATTCACCCAGCAGTTTGCGGTGTTCGCGTTGGTCAATGAAGAATCCTGTTTTTTGGCCTTCTTCCCAATCTATTTTGAATTTGCAATTGTTCTCAATTGCAACGTTGTTGGAAAGTTGGCCAAAAAGATATTCATTGCTTATTTCCTGACCTGAATTTGATTTTAGTTTATCGGCACTTTTATCATAGATGGCTTTCAACTTGTCGCCATAAATTGCTTGCAGCGCTTTTGATATAGCAGGTCGCTGCTCGTGCATACCATCGCTGTGGGTTTGCACCACTGCAGTGTCGCCATATATGTCTATAATGAGGCCCGGCAGGCCATCGCCCTCTGCATGAACGAGGCGATAGATGTTTGTTTCAGTGTTCACTGCAAGTCCTATTTTCTTACGAAGGTGATATGCGTTTTGCAATTTGTTTTTCCAAAAATCATCGCCACCATCATATCCATTAAAACTAAAAATGCGAACCGCAATGGTACCTTCGGAACAATGGCCGTGGCCGAGGTATTCACCTTTTTCAGAAACTACCTCTACCACATCGCCTGAGTGAACAGGGCCGTTAGTTGTTTTGATAGCACCGGAGAATACCCACGGATGAAATCTTTTGAGCGATTGTTCTTTGCCTGACTTAATGATTATTTGAGAAAATGTTTGACTCATTTATAGAAGAAATTTGTTGATGAAAAGTGATGGGGTATTGAAGCAATTCCGAATTGATATTTGAATAACGCTTATGCGTTTTTTCTAATCAAGTTGCGCAGTTTCGGGGTGCAAGATTGAAGTAACAATTGGTAAAATAATCAGTTTCAAAATGGAATTAAAAATTGGGCAATGCTATGCACAACTTGTCATTCAATATCAATTCTCCAGTATCTAATTTCCAGCGAGTATATTCTACAAGTTGTTCTCTTTTGAATTGAGGCAAGGCTTCGGGCAATTGCTCAACGGTCAATTCCGAATGCAGCAACAAATCCAACACTGCCGACTGTATGCGCTCATAAACTTCCGGAGGCAAGCCATGTTTTTTGTTGCTTCGGCACACATCGCAATGGCCACAAGTGGGCACATTTTTCTCACCAAAATACTCGAGCAACTGCAGACTTCGACAACGTGTTTTTTGAATGAAACGCTTCATGGCTTCCACCCTTTCCAGCTCACTTTTCTTGCGCCACTCATACACCTCAGCAGGGAGTAGGATGTTGTTTTCATCTATCCTTCCGGTGAGGAAAGTAAGTTTGGGATCGGCTGCCTGTGGCTCATATTCTACTACTTTATGGTGGTGCAACAAGTAAAGTTTTTCGACCACTTCCTTGAGTTCCATTTTTGCATTGCGACTTATTTCATCCTCGCGGATCGGAACATATTGTTCGAACAATCCTCCATAACTGCGCAGCAATACTTTGATGAAAATGTCCATCAC
>JAYSWI010000267.1:0-1989 GCA_043718125.1 Flavobacteriales bacterium | reverse complement strand
TTCAAGACTGCCGCAATCGACCACTCTGCCAACTCTCCGTGGCAAATCTATTTCATTTTTCTATTAGTCAAAGCATGGATTTTACTTTTACCTTCTTCGAACACAGAAGTGATTGAAACCAATACCTTTACAATCGAAAATATTTTTTTATCATGCGACCAATACTGTCATTTTTCACCTTCCTATTTGTAAGTCAATCCGTTTTTGCACTGCGAGCTACTTTCGATTACTTCGTTTTTCACGACCCTATTACAGGGCCATATATTGAATGTTTGGTCAATTTCGATGGGGCTACTTTTAAGATGGCAGCTATGGATTCAGGCAGGTTTCAAGCCAGGGCAGAATTGACCATCATTTTTAGCAAACTTGATCAGGTAGTTAATTTTAGAAAGGTAGTTGTGGACGGCCCATTGGTATTGAAACGAGAGGAAAATGAATTCTTGTCGCTCGAGAGATTCTCTATTCCTAATGGAACATATAGCATGGAATTGATAATGCGCGACCTAAATAGTAACCTAGACGACCAAGCAACAATCCGAAAAATTATTACGATAAATAACCCTTCTACGGACCTTTTCATTTCGGATATTGAATTCATATCGGCTTATAGAAAATCCGCAGAGACCAATGCTTTTTCGAAATCAGGTATGGATATGATGCCATTCAACTCAGCATTCTTTACTTCGGATATAAACACTTTGACCTTTTATTCCGAAATCTATAATTCTGACAAAACATTTGGTGAAGGAAAGGCATTCGTTTCAACATTGTGCGTGATTGACAAAGAAGAAAATTCCTTTGAAGAATGTCGAAAAATGAAGCGAGAAAAAACGGCCAGCGTAGTTCCTCTTTTTCAAGCCATAGACATATCCAACCTGCCCAGTGGCGAATACAAATTGCGCATTGAATTGCGTGATGCACAGAATAAAATGGTGATTATTAAAGAAAGAAATTTCACCAGATCGCTTGTGCGAAATATTAATCATGCAAATTTCGAATTGCCTGTTGAACTTTTGAATTCCACATTTGTTTCGCGCTTCACCCATCGCGATTCTCTTCTTGAGATTGTGCAATCACATTTACCTATTGCAAATAATATTGAAAGAATATCCATAGACAATCAGTTAAGCACAGCAGATTTGGATATGCTCCAAAGTTTTTTATATACATTTTGGTACAACAAAGACAGCGTAAATCCAGAGGCCGCTTTTTTAGAGTATCAGGCAAAGGTGAAAAAAGTACATGAAATATTTGGAACAAGAATCAAGAAAGGATGGCGCACAGAAAGGGGCAGGGTTTATCTTCAATATGGTGCACCAAATACGCGTGTGGTGCGCAATCACGATGTTGACTATTGGCCCTTCGAAATTTGGCATTACTACGAAACCAACAATCAGTTGCACGACAGGCGATTCCTTTTTTATGATACTTCATTAAGTGGTGACATGGAACTATTGCATAGCGATGTGCCATCAGAAACCAAAAATCACAATTGGAAAGAAATGGTGCGATCGCGCATTACTGCTTCTCATTCAAGTACAAGTTCATCTAACAATGCCAACCAAATGAGTGATTCACACGGTGGTGATGAATTAGAGGATTTATGGAATACTCCACATTAGTGGAATTGAGAATCATTTATTTTCAAAATCCGCGCTGTCTATTTGGCCAGTCTATTTTCGCAGATTTGTTATCTAACTTTCATTTGTGAAATCCATAGCTGTCGCAATACTCAACTGGAATGGTGAAAAATTCCTGAAACAATTTCTATCTAATGTGGTGCAACACAGCAACCACATAGCAGATGTGGTGGTAATTGACAATGCCAGCAGTGATGGTTCTGTCGCATTTATTCGCACCAATTTTCCAAATGTATTTGTGGTAGAATTGGATAAAAATTATGGTTTTTCTGGCGGCTATAATCATGGTTTATCTGCACTGAAACATGAAACTTTCGTACTTCTAAATTCCGATGTGGAGGTAACTGCT
>JAYSWI010000266.1:0-5682 GCA_043718125.1 Flavobacteriales bacterium | reverse complement strand
CATGCCGCGAAAATATCGATGCGGCTCTGCTGGAAGTAACTTTCAAACTACTGTCTTTTCAACAGCTTTCAACAGCACAATTATTCAGCGTCTTTGCTTTTTTTGCCTTGCACCTTTTTGATTTTTCGAAATTGTTTTTC
Organism: Flavobacteriales bacterium; assembly: GCA_043718125.1. Taxonomy (GTDB): domain Bacteria; phylum Bacteroidota; class Bacteroidia; order Flavobacteriales_D; family Sanyastnellaceae; genus JANNVZ01. The sequence goes on along the minus strand of JAYSWI010000266.1, from coordinate 5,542 downwards.
GAGTTCTACGGCTTTTTCTTCAGTGTATTCGAGGTCTGGAATAAGTGCGGCCATTTCTTCATCATAAGCAATTATCACAAAAGGTTCGTTCAATAATGGAAATTCTTCATTATCCATTGGGCGAAACAACCCAATGTCCAAATCCAATTTTTGTGGTTTCTTTCCACCAGACATCAAATTGGAATCAACCTGTACTTTTTTATTTATAAACGCACTGCCTCCAAACCATATTTCATAAGTATGGCCAATGGGTAAATAGAATTCGTAAAGACCATCTTTTTCGGTGAAGAATGCCACATAAATTTCCTTCTCCTGATAGACCACCACTTGTGCGGTAACAGCGGCCATCTCAGTTCCCTCAAGCATGTCCACTTCATACACTTTGCCTTTTACCAAAAAATGGTCGCCACTGATTTCTTTTTTGTCACCAGAATTGGCTTGCGATTTAATAGCAAGTAAAAGTGTAATTGCAACTACAAGTAGGTGGGTTTTCATACTATCAAATTTTAACTTGAAATCTGCGTTTTGAGCAGTGTTTATCTTTTGCTTTTTAACAGCGGTCGGTTACTTACACCGTTCGCCTCAAGCACGCCTCTTATTCGTCCGTTCATCTCTTCAGAATAATTTGCGTCCCACATAATGACGCCTTTGGATTTATTAAAGAATGCCTTTGCCACAGGGGTGTAGTCCATAAAGGCCATGCCCATGAAATTTTCATTTTTGAAAATGGAAACATCCAAATCCAGATTAACTACTCCAAACTCTGCAGCTCTTGCAAATCCTTTGGCGTTTATTTCAATTACTTTGGTGATGTATGGCGCTTTGCCGAATCGTATCTGATAGGATGGATAATATGTAAGGTGTAAATTGTATTTGCCTTTGGCTCCGCTTTCAAGTGATGTTATCAATTCTCCTTCACTCCATATTTCTATCGGTATTCCCATCATTGGTTTTTCGGAGGAGTCTAATAAATTTAATTCGAATACTTGACCGTGCAAATTGAACGCTTTCAAATCCTTGTCCTGTGCGAACATGCTGCTCGAACTCAATGCGAAAGAAATGGACAATATGTACGCAGAATTATTCAATACGGTTTGCGGTTCATCCAAATGGCATTCATCATTTGCATATTCATTTGGGTGATGTGTTGTGTGTTCCAAACCACCATATCTTCTTCCTTACTATAAGATGCTGTTGCTATAGGAGTTTCTTTTAAAAATTCAAATCCGCTTACATATTTTTGCTTAAACAAGGTGATGTCTAGTGCCAATTCATAACCTCTTTTTTGAGTGTGTTGTGCAAAGTCGGTGGCATCAACATCTATCATCTTTTGTACAAAATCCTGATTGCCATATTTGATTCTGTATTGGTGATAGAAGGGAAGATCTATTTTGTATTTCCCACGTTCTTGGGTGTAAATAACGAGCATTAAAGCTCCGTCCGACCACACTTCTATCGCCATTTCTGAAAGGCACTTTTCCGTAGAATCTGCCATGTTCAGTTCTGTCAGTTTACCCTTTAATGTGATTGCATTTTCAGTGGCTGAGAGGCGCACACTAAATAAAAGAGTCGATAAGAAAATGAATTTTGTAAAAATTTGATACATACGATTAAAGTTTAGATGGACGTTGTACCAATTGTTTTCAACTAAGTTTCGAAACGGGTCATTTTCTTTGTTTGGCTGTTGTGTTTTTTTTCTTTTTTTCTGGTTTTTCGTTAAAAAAGTAACGCAAGTCAAGTGTGAGATAAGTGCCGCTAAGTGGGTGTTGCAGCTTTGTAATTTGTCCATCTATTTCTACGCTGGGTTCTGTGATGCCAATGTGCTTGAATGGCCTGTGAAAAGATGCTCCCATATAAAAGTAGCCCTTCTCTTTTGTTCGGTATTCAAAACCATAGTTGGCCAAAAGTGAAAATTGCAACCATCCATTTTTAAAAGTTTTTTGATAAAAACCATAGATGCTGCTATCCTGCCGAAGTGTCTTAATGCTCTCCACATTGCTTGGATACAAATCGATTGAAAATCCACCGCTGGCATTCATAAAAAGGCGGTCGGTGAGGCGCACATATACAAGGCCCTGCATGGGAATTTCATAACCTATTAACCGAAAATTCATTTGCTCCACAGTTGGCAATTGTGGATGTGAAAAATCCAACCTGTAGTTGCGCTGTACCAGATTGATTCCTGATTCGAAACTCCAGTTTTTGGTGATGCCTCTGCGAATCACCATTCCAAAATTTAATCCGAATTTTGGAGTGAAAAGAACGCTGAAATCCTCATTGGTAACGCGCTCAGGGCCTGTGCCAAAAAAATGTGTGGGCACCATTGGTTTGACTTGCACACCAAGGGTTGTCACATTCAATTGAGCAAAATTGTTCGTTGAAAAAAGTAAAACAATTGTCAATAAAACAATGGCTGAAGTAATATTTTTTCTATGATGTTTCAATCTTATTTGTCAATCCATTGTGCAACGTACTCCAGCGGTTTGCGGTGGCTTGTGGGCCATTGGTTTTGCGGATATCCGATGTAAAAAATACCGAGGCACTTGTCGGCTTCATCCAATTTCAAAAAGGCATTCATCTGCTTGGTATAAATATATTTTGGTGACGACCAATAGCAACCAAGTCCATAGGCAGTGCATGTTAGCATCATGTTTTGCACCGCACAAGCTACTGCTTCTGTTTCTTCTATTTCTACAATTTTTCCGCTTTTATCTCTTTCCAAACAGATCAAAATTATTACAGAAACTTTTTCCGTTCGCTCTTTTATTCTGTCATATTTAAACTGTTTAAATTGTTCTACTGTTGATTCTGATTTGTAAAGTTCAGGCAGAAAATCTGTTAATTTTTTTCTCCCCTCTTCCATAAAAACTTTGAAACGCCAAGGCTGGGTCATGCCATGTGTAGGTGCCCAAGTTGCGTTGGTCAATATCAATTCCACTTGTTCGCGATGCACCTTGCGGTCACTATATTGTTCAGGTGCGATGCTTCTTCTATAGCGTATCAATTCTGTTATTTCACTCAGATTAAACTTCATGTTTCTAAAGAAAATGGTTGTGGTCAAAACTAAGAGATGAACAAACACAGCACCTTCTACATTTGGCGAAAACGAAATAAGAATATGAAAACAATAGTTGTCACCGGAGGCGGTTCGGGAATAGGGCGCGCAACTTGTGTTGCATTGGCTGCGGACAAGGAAATATCACTGATCATTGTAGGAAGAAAGGAAGAAACTTTGCGCGAAACTTTGAAAATGTTGCCAAGGCAAGGGCAGCATCGAATAGCGAAATTGGATATACGTGATAAAGCCCAATGGAAATATTTTTTCAATTCCATCAATAAAGAAATTTTGAATTTGACGGGGGTATTCGCCAATGCCGGATCAGGTGGCGAAAATCATTACGCTGATACTGACAGGTGGGACGAGATCATTTCAATCAATCTATCTGGCACCTATACAACTATTATGGAGTGCTTACCTTTTCTGCAACAATCAACGGAAGATTATCGCAATATCGTTATCACTTCTTCTTGCCTTGCAAGATTTGGAGTTCCGAACTACACAGCATATTGTGCATCCAAGGCTGGCTTGCTGGGCCTTACAAGGGCTTTGGCAGTGCAGCTCGCTTCGCACAAAATTTTGGTAAATGCAATTTGCCCCGGTTGGGTGGAAACTGAAATGGCCAAAGCAGGCATTCAAAAACTTGCGAATAAATCTTCAATTGATTATGAAACAAGTTTTGCACAACAGATGTCTTTTGTTCCATTGAATAAGATTTCGCAACCAGAAGAGATTGCTTCTTTTGTAAAATATCTGATGAGCAATGAACAGACTTCTATCACAGGCCAAGCCATTGATATTAACAATGGATCATACATGAATTGAAAACGAGATCGATTAGAAAATTTCGAAATGAGAAAAACCATTCTAACTAATACAACATTTATCGCAATCGCAATGGTGCCATTGATGTGCCAATCGCAAGCAACTCCAAAGGACTCAGCAATGTTGGTAAGCATCTATAGCCACGTGCTAACACATAGTGAATGCTACGAAAATTTGCGCTATTTGTGTAAGAATATTGGCCATCGTTTGGCTGGTAGTGAAAGTGCTGCTAAAGCCATTGACTGGGGCAAGCAGACATTGGAAAAGGCAAATGCAAACAATGTTTTTCTGATGCCTGTCGAAGTGCCACATTGGAGCAGAGGTGACAAAGAATATGCACGTTATTCCATTAATGAGTCAGCTGAAATTTCTGATGTTCCGAAGAAAAAAATAATAGAACCTGCGGTAACAGCATTGGGCGGATCAGTTGGTACCAATGGCGAAATCACGGCTCAAGTGATAGAAGTGAAAACTTTTGAAGAGCTAAAAGCGTTAGGTGAAGAAAAGGTAAAAGGTAAAATTGTTTTCTTTAATAAAGCAATGGATGCCGCTTTGATAAATACGGGGGCTGCCTACGGAGGTGCTTATCCCATAAGGGGTCAAGGCCCAAGTGAAGCTGCTAAATATGGTGCTGTTGCATGTGTGATACGTTCGCTCACGTTAGCCAACGACAACTATCCGCATACCGGAGGCACCCAATATCAGGATAGCATTTTGCAGATACCCGCAGCAGCATTAAGTGCTGTGGCTTCGCGCCAATTGAGTAGCGACCTCAAGCAAGATCCGAATTTATTATTTACACTGCACCTTTCCGCACAAGCCTTTCCACGGACCACACAAGCCAACGTAGTAGCTGAAATAAAAGGCACACAATTCCCTGATGAATATATTACTATAGGCGGCCACCTAGACAGTTGGGACATTGGCGAAGGTGCGCACGATGATGGTGCTGGCATTGTTCAAAGCATTGAAGTGTTGCGCACGCTGATGGCCATAGGATACAAGCCCAAGCATACTATTCGCATTGTACTTTTTATCAATGAAGAATTTGGAAACGATGGTGGAGAGACGTATGCTGACAGTTGCAAAGCTCAAAATTTAATACATGTGGCTGCGTTGGAAAGTGATGCAGGTGGCTTCGCTCCATTGGGGTTTAATTGCGATTGTAATGATGCGCAATTAGAGCTGTTTCAATCCTGGAAACCAATGCTCGAAAAATTCTCGCTTTATATCGCGAGGCGAGGAGGGAGTGGTGTAGATATAGGTCCATTAAAAAAGGCAGAAACCGATCGTGTCGCGCTCTTTGGACTAAGTGTGGATGGTCAAAAATATTTTGATTACCACCACAGCAACAACGATAAGTTTGAAAATGTCAATCAACGCGAATTAGAACTTGGAGCGGCTGCTATGACAGCATTGGTGTATTTGATTGATCAAACTGGTATTCCTGCAACAAAATAAATTGAACTTCAATTTTTCGAAGAATGTTTCTTGATGAACTTTTTTTGAAGTGGACAAATAATACCGTATCGTTATCTGTTTTAGACCAATCTTCGCTATGGTGTGCTGTGAATGATTAACTTGAATTGTGTTAATCAATGCTGTATAAAAGATGATGGTAGGCCCATCGGTGTCGGCTTTCAAGAGCAGGCATCAAAC
>JAYSWI010000265.1:0-19208 GCA_043718125.1 Flavobacteriales bacterium | reverse complement strand
CGCGTCTGCCAATTTCGCCACGCCCGCATGATTCCTTTTTTTTTAAAAGGGCCGCAAATATATGTGGACTCAGTTTCCACACAAGCAAATGTTTTTTGTTAGCAATCATGCCCTTTAGTGGTGGCACAAATATCAAAATGATGGCTGGATGAAAAACGGCAGCTTAAAAGGCATAAGCTGTAAAATTGTTATTCTGAACCTAAGTTGAAATAAAATAAAAACGCCCCACAATTTTGTGAGGCGCCTTTGAAAAAACGGGTTTGGTTTTGGTTGTTTTTCTTAAAATATTTTTCTATTGTGCTACCAATTTGAATTCTGCTCTGCGGTTCACTTCATATTGATTTTCTTCGCACGGAACGTTGTCTATACAGCCATTGAGCGGGCGTTGTTCGCCAAACCATTCTGTTTTTACACGGTCGCGTTTTATTCCTTTTTGCATCAAGTACCCTTGCACTGCCATAGCCCGAGACATACTCAAACTTTGGTTGTACGCAAGGCTTCCGCGCGAATCGCAATGCGCACGAATAAGGAGTTTTGTTGTCGGATTGTCCAACATCAAGTTGTAGAGTTGGTCCAATCTCAGTTTGTCCTCCTCACGCACAAATGCTTTGTTGAAATCAAAGATGACATTGTCCAATGACAAGCCAACCAAATCCACTGCGGGTATGGCCAATTCAAAATCACTCGGACCTTTTTTCTTATTTGCATTATCAGTGCTGCTTGCAGCTTCTTTCTTTTTTGGGGTAAGAATGTTGTCTATATTTTCAATTCCTTTCTGGGCATAAGCATCATTGGGCTTAAGCGCAGCGGCTGCTTTGTATGCTGCCTTAGCTTCTGCATATTTTCTTTGAGAGAAAAGTTTATCGGCTTCTTCAATCTTATCATCGTATTTTTTTTGAATCTTTTCTGCTTCTGCCAATTTTATTTTATCATCAATCAGCGCCATTTGATTTTTGGGATAAACATCTGCCGGATTCATTTGAATAGCTGTCATGTAAGCCGCCTTTGCTTCGCCCCATTTCTGTTGTTCAAACAACTTGTCGGCTGCCGATATTTTTGATTGGAAGGCATTGTCCGTTGCTTCGCTTAATGCGCTATTACATTTTGTAAGTTGCTGCTTGGCATAAGCCTCATCAGGCATCAAAACTGAAGCTTCTTGATATGTTTTAGAAGCCTCTTTATATTTCTTAGTTGCGAAGAGTGCATCTGCTTGTGCTATTTTTTTATCATAATTCGCTTGCATCGAATTACTACTTGAAGCGTCCTTACATGCTGTCAATTTTTGTTTTGGGTAAGTTTCACCTGGCTTCATTGCAGATGCTTCGGCATAAAGCTTCGAGGCTTCCGCATAATACTTATTCGCAAAAAATTGATCTGCAGTTTTGATTTTTGCAGCATAGTCTGCTTCAAGTTTTTCTTCTGCTTTAGTCAAGGTTTTATCACTGGTGATGTTCAACAAAGTCTCGTCATTGGTGTTTGCAGAAGCATCAATGTCTACTTCTTCGAGTTTTCCAACTCTATTGGCATCAGCAACGGGCAGGGTGGTGTTAGAAATTTTCAAACCAGACTGCTTCATCAATGAGAGTTGACCCTCGCGCATTGGTAGTTTTTTTAGCTCAACTCGCTGCTCACCCAGATTTACAAATGGGTCCATTATTGGGGTAACTACTTCATAAGAAATTACCGGTTTATCGTGATCGAAATATTCTGCATCCATCATCACAATTTCGATTTGGTCGCCTGCATTTGCCGAGAATTCAAAATTTTCGAATTCGTCAAGAGCTTGGTAAGACACTTCGCCACTGTTCACTTTTGTTATTTGAATGCGCTCACCGGCAAGTGAAATATTGGGAACATTTGCTTTAATGGTTCCTGCGATGATCATGTTTTTGATGCTGACGTGTTTGTAGAAAAACAAGTCGTCATCGCCACCACCACTTCTGTTGGAGCAGAAAAAGCCGTTATCACTTTCCTTGTCATACACTACCGAAAAGTCATCTGCACTAGAGTTGATAGGCGCTCCCAGATTGAGTGGTGTCTGCCAAACCTCACCTATTTGATCGGAAGAGAAAACATCCATTCCGCCAAGACCTGCATGGCCATTTGATGCGAAATACAGAAAACCATCTTCGCCTAGAAAAGGAAATTGTTCGTTGCCTTCTGTGTTCACGTTGGGGCCAAGGTTGATTGGTTGCGACCAGCCGTTGCCCGATTTGTAACATACGTACAAATCCGTGCCTCCCATTCCACCATCACGATCGCTGAAGAAGTACATAGTTTGTCCGTCTTTGGAAAGGCACGGCTGTCCATTAGAAAATCCATCTTCATTCATTTTCATTTCTTTGGCCTCAGACCATTTTCCGCCTTCATATTTCGATTCAAATATTTTTAGAATTGCGTTTCCATTTCGATTGAATTTTGGTTTCTTGCCTTTCATGTTGGTCCTGGTGATGTACAATGTTTTGTCTGCAAAACAGTAATACGCAGGCCCATCATGAAAATCAGAGTTCACATTTTTGTCAAGTAGAATCGGATTTTGCAGTTCATTTTCTTTGTTCATTTCGCAGAGATAAACATCGAGGTACGGATTTATTTCCATAGCCGCTTTGGAAGTTTGGCCAAACTGAACTGCGGATACTAAAAATTTTTCATCCTCAAAAAGAGAAATCCCTAAAACAGGATTTTCACCATTGATGGCGAATTTTTTCATTTCATATCGCGAAGTGTCCGCAAATAGATCGCGGTAATAATTTTTGTCTTTTAAATGACTTATTGCGCGCAGGTCTGTTGGCTTGAGTTGGGCATACATTTCATACCACTGTATGGCTTCGTCATACTGCTGCATATTTTTTAATATTTCAGCATAGCTCAACATGTCCGCTGGATTGCTCGCGTCTAATTCCAATGTTTTTTGAAACCATTCTGCGGCCATCACCGTGCGACCCATCCTTCGATAGGTATTGGCTATTCGCCTTGTGATGTTTGGATCTCCAGGGGTTGCGTCATTTGCATTCTCGAAGAAAAATAGTGCTTGCTGGAAATCAAAAATTTCAAAGGCTTTATCGCCATTGTCGATCTCTGCGGTTTGTGATGTGCTTTTTAGTGCAACAAAACATAGAAAAATAAAGAGAATTATAGGGTGATTTCTCATTCTGAATAGGGATTAAAAATTAAATCAGTGCCTTTAAACTGATACCTTTTGAAAAAGGTTTCTAATCGCTACAAATTCATCCTGAAAAATGAAGACTACATGTTGGCAATAATGTTTTTGAGATCCTCAGGAGTATCCACCGCAGGTGTTTCGATATCGGTGATTGCGACATGAATACGATACCCGTTTTCCAGCCAACGCAATTGTTCGAGCGACTCTGCCATTTCAAGTGGCGATTGCGGCAAGGCGGATAATTTTTTTAATACTTCAGTCTTGTATGCGTACAAGCCAATGTGTTTGTAATACGAAAAATGTGTGTTCCAATTTTCAACTTTTACATTCCTTAGATATGGAATGGCGTGTCTGCTGAAATAAAGTGCTTGTCCATTTTTTGCTATTGTTACTTTCACCTTGTTTGGATCAAACAAGGTGGCATTGTCCTTTAATTTTATTGCGAGAGTTGCTATTTGCACTTCACTTTTAGCCATCAACAATGTCAGTGCATTAATTTGTGACGGATCCATAAATGGTTCATCGCCTTGTATGTTGATGATGGCATCAAACCTTTCTTTAAGCAAGCGCATTACTTCTGCACATCGGTCTGTTCCGCTTTGATGTGTGCTGGAAGTCATCACCACTTTTTCTCCCAAGTCTAAAATGTGTTTGGCAATGCGATCATCATCTGTAGCGACTATGACATCAGCCAATGTTTCAGCTTTTTTTGCCTGTTCCACTACTCTTTGGATCATTGTTTTTCCATCAATCATCGCTAATGGTTTTCCCTCAAAGCGTGTGCTGCCATATCGCGCAGGGATTATTCCAATTATTTTCATTTTTTAGAAATAGATATGGTGCACTGAGAATGGGGTGTAGAACAAAAACATGTTTATCAAAGATTCAAAGTGTATTGCAACATGGTCACTCGCATTTCTTCAATTGCCAAAGGCCTTATTGCATATTCGCGATTGAGCACATTGTTCACCACTAGCGCAAGGCGGTGTTGCTCTGTGATGGAATAACCAAAACGCAAATCAAAAATGTAGTCCGCAGAAGTGTGTTCTGCACGCCAATTATTTATTCCGGGATTGAATGTAGAGGGAAAATAATCTTCCAGTAGTTGAAATGCATTGTCAATGTTTTGCATGTGGCTGTTGTACCGAAAACTTACGCCAAACAAATATTTTTGCCAAGTTGCACCAATATCTGCACGTATTAAATGTTGCATTCTGTATTTCAGAACATAGCTTGCAGTGTCGGAACTGGTAGTGGTGTATGTAATTGGCGATCCGTTTTGAGTAACGCCATAAATGTAATTTGGAGTAAGGGTAATCGGCTTGGTATAGGTATATCCCATTAGGGTTTGAATTTTTATGTTGCCTATTTTTCCTTCGCCCATCAATGAGAATTCGAAACCGCTTACTTCCGCTTCACCGGTGTTTACACTTTTAAATCCAAATGATTTTTGCAACGCATCATTAAAACTGATACCTGGACCTGTCACCACTTTGTTCCATTGCCCAAAAGTGAACTCAATGAAATTTTTATATCGCTGATAGAAAAGAGCAACATCGGCATAACCCAAAAAATTTCCGATTTTGAACCCTTGTTTAAATCCCACCTCTGCGTTGTATGAAGTTTCCGGTATCAAATCGGGATTGGGCAAAATGTTGATGGCACCAACGCCTGTCACAATGAATTTTTCTGCAATGGATGGAAAACGATAACCCTCGCCATACGAACCTCGGAGGTAGGAGGCTTTGCCCAATTTGTAATTTAAACCTGCACGAAAAACGGGTTTCGAATCAGACTGGTCATTGATTTCAAAATACTCATAGCGCACACCAAGTGAAACATTCAATTTGTCAAAAAACTTTTTGTCCAGTTGTAAAAATGCTGCATAGTTTTTTGCTGTGTTGTGCCCATCGGCTGACCCACCTGTGAAAAGTTGACCCCTTGCATCGGTGCTGATACCCACCACACCCATAGTGGATGTAAGGTCTATGATACCGGCACTGTCCCAATGCTGTTGGTATTGATATTCGCCATAAAGCATATCACTGTAATTGCCTTGATTGTTATCGTTTGCATTGTCCAAGGTTTGCCATCTTGTGCGCAATGAATGTTTGTTGCCATACTTACCAAAATAAACGAGATAAGGATCCACACTGCCCAATAGCTGAATGGTTCTTGTAGCACTTCCTGCATACGCTTTGTAAAGGCCACTCGTGTTGTTTTCCCAAAGCAATGTGGCAAGCGAATTACTCTGACTCCAATTGGTGTTGATACCATAAGAAAGGCCTGTTATTTTTTTGTTTCGATACCGCAAATTCATGTTGATGCGCGCTCGATTTGTGGCAGCATATCTGTCCACTGTAAAAGGATTGTAATGATCTTCAATTGCCCCAGAAGTAGAGTCTGGTATTTGGCCCAAGTGTCCGTCATCGCCATAGTATGATCCACCTAAAACAAAATCAAGTGGTCCGAATTTTTCAGAATGCAAGAAACTTAGTCCACTTCTCATAGGTACACTTTTCCAATACACGGCAGTATCGGACTGAGGATTGCTGTATGCGCCTTGATAGAGTGTAACAATGGTGCGAGCGGTGTCGGTTGGATAAGCAGTGCGCATATTGATAACTCCGCTCAGCGCTGCACTGCCATAAAGCACACTGCTTGCCCCTTTTATTATTTCTATTTGCGACACATTTTCTACAGGAAAAAAACCCCAACTGGGACGGCCAGCATCTCCGCTAAGCATGGGCAAATCATCCACCAAAATTTGAACACGGCTTCCGGCACCAAAGCTATAACCACTGCCGCTGCGTATCTGTGCTTCGCCATCCACAATGCTCACTCCGGGTGTTTGCTGTAGTGCCTCGTCTAGCGAAACCACGTTTTTATCTTGCAGTAATTTGGGTGATAACACTTCCATGCTCATCGTTACCTCACCAATATTTTGTTCAAATTTTCCGGCTGAAATGACCACCAAATCCAAAACATTTTCTTCGGTGAACATTTTGAAAACCAATTGGGTCGAACTTTCATCTGTCACTTTTATTCTGTATTTCAATTCGGAAAAACCTATCATTGAAAGCGTGATGGTTTCTCCGACAGCAGTTATCAATAACGAAAAATTCCCATCAATATCTGTTACAGTTCCTTCATTTTTTTGATTGCAAATAATGACTCCAATCAATGTTTCATTCGTATTGCCATCCTTCACATTGCCTTTTAATACAAAAGGTTTTTCAATATTTTGTGTGTATGAAATATGGAAGAAGAAAAGAAAAAATACCGTTGAAATTATTTGCCGCATGTGAAAATTTTAATTCGGATGTGTGCAAGAATAATTCGAATGCTAAAATTTAAATCAGGCCAGTGTATTTGGGAGAATTGCATTTTCATTTTCGTGATACATCGTTATGTTTGAACACTGTATCAAATGTCTGTTTCAACTAAAATATTTAGTCGCATATCTTTCGTGTTGGCGATGGTGTTGTTCATTTCGAATGTAAACCTCCATGCGCAATTTGGCAATGAATGGATCAACTACAGCCAACCTTATTGGAAATTCCCTGTGGTGCATAATGGCATCTATCGAATAAGTTATGAGGAGCTTTTGCAAAGTGGGTTTCCTGTAGGAAGCGTGGATCCTCACGACATTCGGATGTATGCGCGAGGCAGTCAGGTTTATATCAAGGTATTGGGTGAGGAGGATGCCACGCTAAATGTTGGAGATTATATTGAATTCTATGCCACCGGAAATGATGCTTGGTTGGACAGTTTGGTTTATGACAACGCATACCATGTGTGCAATCCTGATTACAGTTTATTTAATGACACCATTCAATATTTTATCACTTATAGCAATCAGCAAGCATTGCGAACCAATGTGAGCAATCAAAATAATTTTGAAGATTACGTACCGCGCAATTATTGTTTGCACAAGTCGAAGCAAGAATTTCACAATGAATATTTGATTGGAAAACAAGACGCCAACGGAATAAGCTTGCCCAGTTACAATGAAGGCGAGGGCTGGTTTGATTTCAAATTTCCTAAAGGAGCAACGCACGAAAAAAACATTGCGACAGCGCAAGCATATATTGGTCAAGATGCTCCATTGGCCATGTGCAGTTCCATAAGCGCAGGCGCCTCATTGGCAAGTGGCATGCCCAATCATCACCTTCAAATTGGTTGGGGCACACCGCTAAATGTGATGGTTGACACCGCATTTTTTGGGTACCAATTGAACCACTTTTCATTTCCAATCGCAAACACAGCATTGGGAACAAGCACTACGCGAATAGTGCACAGAAGCATTGACGACATTGGTGTGGCAAGTGATTACAATGCCGTAAGTCTTATTGAAATTGAATATGCACATACGTTCGATTTTGAAAATCAAACTGCCTTTTATTTCTCGTTAGAAAATGAACAGAATGAAGAATATGCACTAGTGGAAATATCGAATTTTTTTTCGCCCAATCCACATTTGTACATCCTACAAAATGGAGCATCAACCGAAATAGAAGTAGTGGAAGAGAATGGATTTTACAAGGCACTTGTTCCGTTGAGTGTATTGGGCGAAAAAACAAATTTGTGTTTGATAGCTGAGGAGAATTATTCTGAAATAAACACATTGTCAAAGGTCACTTCATCCGGCTTTTTCACCAATTATTTGTCACAAGAATTAGAGAGCGCATTTGTCATAGTCACCAATGTTGAGCTTTGGGCTGCGGCACAGAACTATGCCTTTTATCGCTCCGGCAATCAGCCCGATGTTCTGGTGGCGGATATAGAAGAATTGTACATGCAATATGCATGTGGGATTCGAAAAAATCCATTTTCAGTGCGCAGGTTTTGTGACCAGTTATTAACGCAATGGCCAAGCAAACCAGCGCACCTGTTCTTGATTGGCAAAAGCATTCACGAGGCCAATTTTAGTGCAACTGTTGGCGCTCGCAACGACCCAACAAAATATGAAAACAACCTCGTTCCTACATGGGGCTATCCGGGTAGCGATGTGTTGTTCACAACAGGTCTGGACGGCACCATGATAGAGCCCGCCATTCCAACAGGAAGATTGGCGGCAAACGACCAACAACAGGTGCTTGAGTATTTGAACAAAGTGATAGCCCATGAGTCGCAAACACCACAAGCTTGGCAAAAAAACATTTTGCATTTTGGTGGGGGTTCACAATTATTTGAGCAAAATATTTTTCGCAATTACTTGAACAATTATAAGAATGTTGCGCAAGACACTTGCTTTGGAGGCAAGGTCTATTCTTTCTTTAAAAACACGCAAGATCCCATCCAGCTCACGGTGTCCGACTCCATTCAATTGCTTATCAATGAAGGTGTTTCGTTGATGACATTTTTTGGACATGCAAGTGCAACAGGTTTTGACCAAAACATTGATTCGCCAGAGAGCTACAACAACCTTGGGAAATATCCACTCCTCATTGGAAACTCTTGTTATACCGGCAATATTCATTTGGCAGAATCTTCAAGCACAAGCGAAAACTTTGTGCTCGTTCCTGACAGAGGCGTTATTGGTTTTTTGGCAAAAAGTGATTTGGGCATTCCTGCATATCTTAATTATTTCACCGACAATTTTTATCGTGAATTGTTTGCAGATAGCTACGGAAAAAGCATAGGTTTTTGTATGAAAGAGGCTATTCTCAATTTTCAACAACCCGATGATTTTTATCGTGAAAATGTGGCCCACACTTTTGCCTTACACGGTGATCCCGCAGTGAAATTATACGCTTGGGAAAAACCAGATTATAGCACCTCCCAATCGCAAATATTTTTTTCTCCGCAAGAAATGAATGCCACACAAAACACATTTGATGTGCGTATAGTGATTGAAAATTTGGGCAAGGCCACCAATGATGCGGTTGGCATCGAATTGATTCGTCATTATCCAAACGGAGCAGACTCGTCATACAGCACAACTGTGGACAGAATCATTCGATCTGACACCGTCATTTTCACCCTTCCAAAAGATATTGAGTACAGTGTTGGCGTAAATAGTTTTGATGTTTTTGTGGACTATCCGCTCAACCTTGTTGATGAATTGAACAACGTGAGTAACAACATCGTGCAAGGCAAAACGCTGCTCATTACTTCTGGAGATTTGTTGCCCATTTATCCTTTTGAATTTGCTGTGGTTGACAATCCGCAACCCTTTTTAAAAGCCTCAACGGGTTATGTTTTTGAACCAGAAAAATCATACATCATTCAAGCCGATACCACGGACACCTTTGACTCTCCTTTTTTTGAGGAGGTTACTATTACACAAAGTGGGGGCGTGGTGCAATGGCAGTTGCCGTATGTGATGCAGGACAGTATGGTCGTTTTTTGGCGTTGTAGTTCCGATAGCCTTTCACCCGAAATTGGATATCGTTGGCATCCTTCCAGTTTTCAATTTATCGAAAATGAAACAGGCTGGGGGCAAGATCATTTTTTTCAATTTGAAAAAAATGAACTAGTAAATATTGACTACGACAGAACCAATCGACTATGGAATTTTAATCCACTTGAAGGCAACTTAAAATGCGAAGTTTATGGCAATGCCAATACCACCTTTGAATCGCTTGCAACTTTGTATCAAATTGGCTTGAATGTGCAAGACTACGGGGGCTACGGTTTTGCGCCATCAGCGTTAATGGTAGCGGTTATAGATAGCAGCACTTTTTTGCCTTGGGAAAGCAATTACAATGGACTCCATCCAAACCACGATTTTGGAAATACGTTGGCAAGCGCAAATGCTCGAGGGCGTGCAGAACGCTATTTCATTTTTCAACAAAACGATGCAGCACAATTGCAAGGTTTTGCAGATATGATTACCAATGAAGTGCCGCTGGGCAATTACTTACTTATCTATTCTTGGCAGTTTGCAGAAAAGGAAAATTGGGATGCACTTGCTCCGGAAGTAATTGATGCATTTGAATATATAAATGCAGAACAATTATTGGCCTCCAATGATTCTGTGCCCTTCATTTATTTCGTTCAACTTGGACATCCTGAAACGAAATTGGAAGTAGTAGGAAACGCAATTGATGACCACCTTGTTTTGAATGCACCTTTGGAAGGAGCGCTGGGCAACGGCTTGATGAAAGGCCCTCTGGTTGGGCCGGCCATGAGTTGGGACAAAACAGAATGGCAATTGCATGCTTTGGAAAATACCGTAGCCGACACCACACGCATTCGCCTGCATGGCATTACTTGGCAAGGAGCAGATTTTACACTGTCCGACTGGGCGCAATTTCCATCGCTAATCAACGACTTGGATTTGTTGGTCAACATCAATCAATTTCCATTTTTAGCCTTGGAAGCAAAAGAGAAAGACATAGTAAACACCACACCACCTCAAATGGATAAATGGCACATCATGTATGAACATGCTCCTGAATGTGCCATCAATGCTGCTGAGGGTTTTTATAGCAATAAGGACACTTTGCAAGAAGGAGAAATGTTCAAATTTGCGGTGGCTATCGAAAACATTTCCCCAATTGACATGGACAGCTTGCTTGTGCAATATGTGATAGAGGATGCCCAAAATCAGTTGCATCGAATTTTGTATCCGTTGCAATCGGAACTTTTAGTAGGTGGCATTTTATACGATACCATAGAAGTGAACACCACGTCACTTATAGGACTGAACACTTTATATGTTGAAGTCAATCCTTACGACAGTATCACAGGCATTCCGCATCAGCGCGAGCAATATCATTTCAACAATCTGGCGCAATATCATTTTTTGGTAAGTGGAGATAACATCAATCCGTTGCTGGATGTCACCTTTGATGGACAGCATATTTTGAATGGCGACATAGTGAGTGCGGAGCCGCAAATTGCGATTTCGTTGGACGATGAAAGTCCATTTTTCTTAATGAACGAAGAGGCAGATACATCACATTTTAAAGTCTATATCACCACTCCTACCAGCTCCAATTTGCCTGCTTATTTCAATTCGGGAATTTTGCAATGGACACCGGCAACCAATGCCAACAACAAAAGCAAGATTGACTATACCCCGAAATTTGTAGAAGATGGCCGCTACAAATTGCGTGTTCAAGCAAGTGATAAAAGCGGAAATGTTTCGGGTGATTTTGATTATGAAATAGAATTTGAAATACTGAATAAACCAACGATTACAGAAGTACTCAACTATCCAAATCCTTTCAGTACCAAAACTCAATTTGTATTTACACTAACTGGTGTGGAAGTGCCACAAGAATTGAAGATACAAATAATGACCATCAATGGGAATGTGGTGCGCGAAATTTTGCAGTCCGAACTTGGGGCATTGCATATTGGCAGAAACCTAACTGAATATTGGTGGGACGGCAAAGACGAATATGGCGATCAGTTGGCCAATGGCGTGTATCTCTATCGGGTGGTTGCAAAGTTGAACGGACAAAACATGGAAGAGTCGCCAACCTCGGCCTCAAAGTATTTCACCAAAGGGTTTGGAAAGATGTATTTGTTGAGGTGAGTAGCATAATTTGCTTTGCAAAATTTTGAGAATGGTTGATGAGAGATTTCGTTTTCCTTCACACAAAAAATTATCATTGAGTGCCTTTCAACTCAATCAAAAAATTTCTCCTTTACTCAATGAGTGTCACGCATTCCATTTACTGCCTAAGCGGTTCGATGCCTCAATTCCACCAACTTCATCATTGATATTCAAAATTTTTAATGCTCAAGCCGCATGGCTTCGCATCTGTTTCTCGCGCTGTACCGGCTTGATGCCCTTGTAGCATAGCTTCGATGATTCAAAAGTATCTGGGCATCAACCCGCTAAGGCGCGAAAACAGATGCTGTTAGATCGGTCGTTGTTGAATAAACAATGATGAAATTTCCATCCATTCCGTGTCTAGTTGGCAAACAAAATTGAGTTCGAAGAAATATACATTTCAGATCTCTGTGGTGCAGAAAACATTTTCTCAAATCCGTGCCGATTCGTTCAATCCGTTCAATCCGTGTTCGAAAAAACGAAAAGTCATTACCAATTCATATAGCATTGATTTTCAATATCGACATTTGATTTGGTCTATCGAACCGCCTAAGCATTTTTGTTTTTCATTTAGCAAAAGTTTATTAAACACTTTTTTTCGCTTTGAAAATTTTGCTTCTTTGCAGCATGAAACAATCACCAAAATCCGCACAGAAGCCAAAGACGGAGTCCAAGTTAAAGTTTGCATTTGAGAAAACGAACTACATCATTCTGGCCGCAGGCGTCATTACCATAATACTTGGCTACTTCTTGATGAGTGGCGGTGCTACACAGGATCCAAATGTTTTTAGCGAAGAAATATTTAGTTTTAGAAGAATAACACTAGCGCCAATTGTAGTTTTATTGGGCTATGGTGTTATTGGTTATGCCATCATGCACAAATCAAAAAAGCAGACTTCCAATTAGAATACTTCCATCTAGACAGTCCAAATTTCATTAGCCATTGTCTCTTTTTCAAGCCATCATTATAGCCATCATTGAAGGGCTTACTGAGTTTTTGCCTGTAAGCAGCACAGGCCACATGATCATTGCTGCGCAGCTCTTGGGCGTAGAGTCCAATGCGTTTACCAAAGCATTTATTATCAACATACAATTTGGTGCAATACTTAGCGTAATGGTCCTTTATTGGAAACGTTTTTTTCAAAGTCTAGATTTTTATTTCAAACTTTTTGTAGGATTTCTGCCCGCTGCCATCCTCGGTTTTTTGCTCAACGACTGGTTGGATGCAATGTTGGAGAGCGTGCTTACCGTAGCCATTTCATTTGTGGTGGGTGGCGTGATTCTTATTTTTATTGATCGGTTTTTAAATCCAAAACATGAAAAAGAAATCACCTATCCTAGTGCTTTCAAGATTGGTTTATTTCAATGTATCGCTATGATTCCCGGTGTGTCAAGAAGTGCTGCTACCATTATTGGTGGCATGGCCCAGGGCCTTACCAGAAAACAAGCCGCTGAATTTTCTTTTTTTCTGGCAGTACCAACACTAGCAGGAGCGGGCTTATATAAAGCCTATAAAGCCTGGGAAACCGTGCCTGAATTATTTCAAGGAAACAATTTCAAGGCATTGCTTTTGGGCAATGTTGTTGCCTTTGTAGTTGCAATGATTGCTATCAAATTTTTCATTTCATTTCTTACCAAATATGGATTTAAGGTGTTTGGTTGGTACAGGGTGATAGTTGGCCTTCTGCTTATTCTGCTGCTAATTATGGGCGTTGATCTTTCTATTGTTTAATACCAATGTGATTTTTTTATTGGCATAAATGAATCGGATCCCTTCGCATTGTACAAGTAATTTTGAAGAACCAATCGACCATATTTTTATCACATCGGTTTAACTTTTTGTATGCTTGCACAGCATGAAATTATCAGCCGCCATTATCACCTTCAATGAAGAGCGCAACATAGAACGTTGCATTCTTTCGCTGCAAAATGTGGTGGATGAAATTTTGGTGGTAGATTCTTTTTCGAAGGACAACACCGAGGCGATTTGTAAGAAATACAATGTGCGTTTTATCCAAAACAAATTCGAAGGGCATATTCAACAAAAAAATTACGCCCTCGAAAAATCAACAGGCGATTGGGTGTTGTCATTGGATGCTGATGAAGCATTGGACAGCACTTTGCGCGAAGCAATTTTGGAGTTGAAATCAAATCCTATTGATAATGGCTATAGCATGAATCGGCTTACCAACTATTGTGGCCAGTGGGTGCGCCATTGTGGCTGGTATCCTGACACCAAAGTGCGATTAGTAAAAAGGGGATTTGCAAAATGGGGAGGCATAAATCCACATGATAAATTGGAATTGTTGAACAATGAAAAACACGGTCATTTGCGTGGCGACATTTTGCATTATTCTTATTACACACAGGCCGAACATTTGAAACAAATAGATTATTTCGGTGACATAGCAGCCAAGGAATTAAACGCGCGAGGAAGAATTTCGAACTGGCCATTGGTTGTGATAAAAACCTTGGCACAATTCGCAAAAAGCTATTTGATCAAAGCGGGTTTTTTGGATGGCCGTTTAGGGTTCACTGTTTCGCGGCTTACTGCTTATGGTACTTATCTGAAATATTTGAAGCTGATGCGGTTGAGAAAAGCTCCATAGGAAATCCCTTCATTCAAGCATCGAAAAAGTTTAGAGCATTCTATTTTTCAGATTGTGGTTGCGGTTTTTGATTCAAAACCACATAAAAAAAGGAGAAAAACATAACGCCCGCTTGCGACTCCAAAGTGTCCTCAGTAAGGAAAGAGCTAGCGGCTATGATGAGGAATGAAGTGAGCAATGTGTTGTGCCAACCGCCATTAAACAGAGGTGTAAAAATCATCACCACAAAAAGAAGAAAACCCAATATGCCATAAGTCAACCACATAGTTAAATATTGATTGTGTGCCCTTAACCGATGGGTGGAGTCAAGCCCTGAGTTCATTTCGATGTATTGATCTGAGAAGGCCAATTTTGTGTCACCGGTGCCTACTCCTGTTATCGGATGCTTGCTAATAATTGCAATTGCTGTGCGCCAAAATTCGAAGCGTTGCATCACACTGTGGCCATTGGCCACGCCACCGGCTTTGTAATTCGAATATTCAAAAAGGATGTTGTCGATTCTTTTTCTAAAAGCATTTTTGTTTTTTTCATTGACAGAAACCCATCCATTTTCAATGTTCACTATGTCATCATATGTCAATTGATCTATTCCTTCTTTATCCTTGTGCAAACCCTTAGACGAAGCATATCTGATGAGGGTTCCAACTATCGCATGGCCTCTGGCATCGGCACTGTCCGGATGTATGTGGCTGCGCAATTTCCAGGCACTATACATTTCATTATGTGCTATATGTGTCATCGAATAATGTCCTTCTTCAATGCGCAAAAACGTTGGATGATGGTTATACAATTCGCCACCAATGGTGCTTTTAGCAATTGTTTTCCAGTTTATTTCTTCCACAGTAAAGTAGCTTTTGTAACAATAAATAAAATAGCTACACAATCCAATAATCAGAACTGCTATTGTTGCTATTGCCGTCATTTGCGATCTCCTGTTGCTGCGCTTAATGGTTTGATAAAACAAATACCAAAACACTATCGCGGCAAGCACTGCAAAGCCCGTCATGCTTTCTATCAGGTACAAAAAGAAACAAAACAAAAGTGTGATGAGAATGGAAAATATTTTACCAAGCAGCAATTTTTTCCAACATTCATCTACTGTAATAGCAATGCCCAACACGAGTAAAAGGCTAAAACGAATTTGTGAAATGAACACAGAAATCTCGCGCACATTGGTCCACGGTTTTGGATTGATGTGAAAATAAATAAGCGCACACCAAATAACAGAAAAACACAAACTAAGAATAAAAATTCCTTTGAGAACGCGAATCCAATAGCCGCTCAAAGGCTCTAAAGTGAGCACTGCGAATGGTAGAATAAGCATTGGAAGTTTCATTCTTAAGTCCCAGATGCCATGCATTACGTCCTCTGTCCATAACATACCTACAAGGGCCAGAATAAAAATTGAGGACAGATACAGAGCGCTTTTGTTTCGTGTATATCTAAGCAGTCTGACCTTTATAGATTTTTTCCTAACGATGTCTGTCCCCATTTGCAAAACACAAGCAGAGGCCAGCCAAATTGTGCCCAATGACATGAACATATTGTTCAGCGGAAGGGCGGCTATTGTGATGGCGAACCCGACAATTTGGGCAATGTGTAGAAATTTATTCCAGTCGTTACTCCATTTCATGCTAGCAGAATGAAAAACGCATAAGTGCCTTTAAGGATGAAATGTGTAATTGGATACAAATCCATTTTGCAAACCAAATTTTATTTCTTAGGTCCTTGCAACAACAGGGCATAATTAGAATTAAAAACATCCTTTGCCCTTTTTATACATACATCATTGGGCAAAGCGTTTTTGGAACGACCGTCCTGATAGTAGTATCGCGCTACAATGTCATTTTCCAAATATTCTTTTATCTGTGGCTTAAATTTTTGCAAGTCACTTTCCTTTTGGGGAGCAATGAGTGTATATAATTGATCGAATTGCGTAGCAGCCGAGGCGTAATATTTTTCATCCTGCGCCACCTTTTTTAATTCTGCAAATAGTTTTTCAGTTCCCGTTTCGTATTCGAATTTTTCGTTCTTCGCATAGTTTACAAATGCGGCATAGTCCGCATCGCTGAGTCGAAAAACATCCGCGCTGTCAATAGTGGCGTGCTTCTGCCGAAATGAAGTGACCCAATGAAATGCAATCCAATGTTCGGCCAAAGCGGTCAAAATATTGGAAGCGTCTTCAGGCTTCACTTCCAAGTCTGGAGCAATACCTCGACCGTCATAAACGGTGCGGCCATTTTTTGTGATGAAAGGTTTTATCAACGAATCGGCCACAGCATTTACATGGCCACTTGCCATTTCGCGATGACTGTAATCCAAGCGTTGTATGCACCTGCCGCTGGGAGTGTAATACTTGGCCACCGTAAGTTTCATTTTGCTGTTGTATGCCACATCCTTGGTTTGTTGCACCAATCCTTTGCCATAACTTTCCTCGCCAAGCACCACTGCCCTATCTAAATCTTGCAGACTACCGCTTACTATTTCTGATGCACTGGCACTAAATGCATCCACCAAAACGATAACAGGGATATGGACATCCAGTGGTTCGTTCAACGCAAAATAAGTTTTATTCCACTCATCTATTTTTCCTTTTGTGCGCACAATTTCAGTTCCCTTTGGTACAAAAAAGTTTACAATATTTATCGCCTCGCGCAAGAGTCCGCCACCATTGCCACGCAGGTCAAGCACCAGTCGATTCATGCTTTTCTTTTGTAATTCTTGAAACGCACTTCGCACTTCCTGACTGGCCGTTTGTGTGAAACCTGTTAGCTTGATGTAACCAGTGTTGCCATCATCAAGCATGGAAAAAAAAGGCACATCCGGTATTTTTATTTCTTCCCTTGTAATGATGATTTCTTTCGGAGAATTATCGCCTGTGCGCATAATGGTTAAGCCAAGAGTGCTGCCAGGATTACCCGTCAACATATCACCAATTTCATCATGATTTTTTCCTTCTACACTTTTGCCATCCACTTTGATGATGACGTCTCCGGCCAACAAGCCCGCCTTCACTGCCGCATAACCTTGATAAGGTTCGGTCACTGTAATTTTCCCATCAATGGTATTTACCAATGTGCCTATGCCGCCATATTGCCCGGTTTGCATAAACATGGCGTCTTCAATTTTACTTTCGGGATAATAGACGGTATATGGATCTAGACTTTTAAG
This sequence comes from Flavobacteriales bacterium, assembly GCA_043718125.1. Lineage (GTDB taxonomy): Bacteria > Bacteroidota > Bacteroidia > Flavobacteriales_D > Sanyastnellaceae > JANNVZ01. Next base: position 1,753 of record JAYSWI010000265.1, on the reverse strand, counting down.
CATGGCGTCAATACCGGTTTTCATCAGTGCTCCAGGTTGCGTTTCGTCCACATAATAAATGTTTAGTTCCTTGTAAACGGATGTAAATATTTCCATGTTCTTGCTTATCTCGAAGTAGTCTTCCGTAGCCACAGTGGCTGAAACGAGTATGAACGCAATGGAAGAAATGAGCAGTATTTTTTTCATAATAACTCCTTTGGATGAAAGTGAATTTTGCATATTGAAAAGTCGTTGTGCCACAATGCGCCAATGGTAAATAATTGTATAAAGGAATGGTCAAACTTTGAAGGCATCCGTGTTGAAACGTGATAGTAACTCAGATATTTTGCCATAAACATATTGGGCATTCGGTATTGTTCGGCCTGTGAAAATAAAGAGTAGTGCCGCTTGCATTTCTTTCGATTTCAGAGAAGTATAAACAACGCCCTTTTGTTTTCTATATGCTTCGCGCAAATGTCGTTTTATGAGGTTGCGATCATGTGCCCTTTTGAAGTTTCGTTTGCCAACGGTTACCATCACTTGGGCAGGAAAGGCAGATGGTAGCTCGCAAAAGTGATACACCAAAATAATAGCCGGTGTTTTTATGCTGGTGCCTTTCTCGTGCAATGTGTCAATTATTTTCTTGCGCGAAAGCCGCTCGTCCTTGCATAGGGTTTGGCGTATTGAAACATCTTTTATCACAGGCGGCAAAGAAACGTGGAGTGAGGTGTTCATACAATTTGTATAATTAAATGCAATTGTTTGTCATTCTGTTTTATGAAAATAAATTGCTGCTTGAGTTGAAATTTCAAAACTGGGCCAAACCAAAAAAGCCAAAATTTAATTCTAACATAAACCGCTACAACGGTTTTGATGGTTCATCAAATTCAAAAACTCACTATTGAGGCAAAGTCTTTAAAGTGATTTATTTGTGCAAATCAAATAAATAATCCTATGGTGAGATGCTAACATGGAATCTATAACTTTATTAGCACCCTGCAAACTTGAAACTGTATCACTTTGATAGTACATTTTTGGAATTACTTTGAAACCAAAACCTAAACCGCTTTGATCGCCAACATATAAAAAAATGAAAGCGTGTTTTCTCAAACGCTTTATTCTGCTTCATAGTACAATTTCCAATTTTCCTGCTTTGCTTTGCGCACTTTTGAAGCAGAATTTTGTCCATTTCCAGCAACTAAAAATATCAGGGCAACCTAAACTATACATGGCATTAAACATATCACACTTAGAAAACGAAATTATTGACCAGTATCTTTATGACGAAGATGCAACCCGACCTTGGATAATCGGATTCAGTGGAGGCAAAGACAGCACAATGCTTTTGCAAACCGTGTGGAACGCTTTGCGGAAAATTGAACCCATACTTTTGACAAGGAAAGTGTATGTTGTATGCAATGATACTCTTGTGGAGAATCCAAGAATTGTGAAGTTCATCAACAAAACTTTGAAGAAAGTTCAGGCAGCAGCAAACCAACAGCAGATACCTTTAATGGTAGAAGAAACAATTCCTAAACTTGACGACAGTTTTTGGGTGCGCTTAATTGGTTTGGGCTATCCGGCACCAAACAAATTCTACCGTTGGTGCACCGAGAGATTGAAAATAAATCCGACCACCCGACTAATTACAGAAAAAATCGGTGAGAATGGAGCTGCAATAATTTTGTTGGGAACAAGAAGCGATGAAAGTTCAAACAGAGCAGCATCAATTAAGAAGCACGAAGTAGTAGGAAAGCGTTTGCGGAAACACCAA
>JAYSWI010000264.1:0-1993 GCA_043718125.1 Flavobacteriales bacterium | reverse complement strand
CCCTTGGTATCGCATAGATTGACTGAGGAGTTTGATATCTAAGATTAATTCCAAATTCACCCTCTGAACCGTCAATTTTTCTATACTTTAAAGTTATTTCAATAAGGACATATTCCTGCCCCTTTCCTTTGTTAATTCTATTTCGCCAAAGCAGGTTGAATTCGGGCAATGGAAGAGCCGTGAAATTGGGCAATACTATTTGAACACCTGTCTTTCCTTTTCGTTCATTGCTGTGAAATTCATCCACGCAATATTGCCATATCGCAATGGCCTGTAGTATTGTACTTTTTCCACTGTTGTTTCTACCAACAAGCAAGTCAAAGTCAGTGAATTTGTATGCCTGCTCCTTGATACTCTTGAAGTTCTTTATGGTTAATTCTGTAATCATGGATTAGGAAATTTTCTTATTGCAAGTAGCTAAATTTTTTCTAGTCCTGTTTCAAGTCTTCTATCAAGTCTTCTTCATCTTCCACGCCCACGCTCAATCTCAGCAGTGAATCTAAAAGTCCGATCTTCACACATTCCTCTTTTGGAATGGCTGCGCGTGTCATAGATGCAGGATGACCTACCAATGATTCTGCTCTTCCCCGCGATTCTACGAGTGAAAAAACTTTGAGCGATTGTGCACGTTTAGAAGCCCCGTCAAACGAATCGCTTTTCAGTGCGAATGAAATCATTCCACAGAAATCACGCATTTGTTTTTTCGCCACTTCGTGGTGGGGATGATCTGCAAAGCTGGGCCAATAGACTCTTCCAACTAATCCGGCTCCCACAATGGCGATTTTTTTCTTCATCATGATAAGTTAGAAGCCAAAAGTACTATTTACGAATTCATAAAATCTTCAATCTCTTCCGCCTCTGTTAGGAACTCTTTGAACATATCCTCATTGCCATTTTTGCCAATCACAATATTGTTCTCTATGCGGATGCCGAGGCTTTCAGCAGGAATGTAAATGCCGGGCTCCACAGTAAACACATTTCCTTCTTGCACGGGTTTGTGCCAGTGACCTACATCGTGCACATCAATACCCAAAAAGTGTGAAGTGCCGTGCATGAAATATTTTTTATACGCTGGCCAATCTTTGTTTTCATTCTTCACATCATCCATAGTGATCAGTTTTAAATCAACCAATTCTTTGGTCATCATTTCGCCCACAGCTTTGTGGTATTCGTGGATGAAGATGCCGGGTTTTAGCAAATTCTTCGCACCTTTCATCACACGCAGCACAGCGTTGTAAACATCCTTTTGTCTAGGGGAGAATTTTCCATTCACCGGAATGCAACGCGTCATATCAGCACAATAGTTTCCATACTCTGCACCTACGTCCATCAGCAGCAAGTCACCGTCTTTGCAGGGTTTGCTGTTTTCTATGTAATGCAGCACGCATGCACTTTCTCCGCTTGCTATGATGGGGGTGTATGAAAAACCACGCGAACCGTTGCGCAAGAATTCATGCATGTATTCTGCTTCCAGTTCGTACTCCATCACACCGGGTTTTACAAACTTGGTCACACGTTCGAAACCACTACGGGTGATGTCTATAGCCTTTTGCAATTGCGCAACTTCTTCTTTGTTTTTCACAGCACGCAATTCATAAAGCAAAGGCGCACTGCGTTCAATCTGAAAGTGCGGAAATTTTTCTCTGAACCATTTTGAAAAACGCATCTCGCGCGTTTCCACATCCACGGTAGCGCGAGTATGCGGATTATCATTCAAGTAAACGCATGAAGCTTCTGCAAGCAAAAGGCGCAATGTTTTTTCAAACTCAGTCAACCATAAGATGGTTTTTACACCTGTCTGTTCGCGGGCTTGTTCCTTACTCAGTTTGGCACCCTCCCAGATGGCGATCAGTTCGCTCGTTTCTTTCAGAAAAAGAATTTCGCGGTGCTGCGCATGAAACGCATCAGGAAAAACTACCAGAATACTTTCCTCCTGATCTACTCCACTGAGGTAAAAAATATCAGCCGCTTGCTTGAATGGCAAATGCCCATC